>JAKFUP010000070.1 GCA_021732625.1 Hyphomicrobiales bacterium | reverse complement strand
GCTCCGGGCCGTACACCATCACCAATGTCCGCGCTGGCGCGAGCGTGACCATGACGCGCGATCCGAATTACTGGGGCCGGGATCTGCCGGTCAATCGCGGCCTGTGGAATTTCGACGAGGTGCGACTCGACTACTACCGCGAAGCCAACGGCCAGTTCGAGGCGTTCAAGCGCGGACTTTTTGATTTCCGTATCGAGACCGAGCCGCTGCGCTGGCACGAGGGCTACAATTTTCCGGCGGCGCAACGTGGCGAGGTAATCCGCGAGGAAATCGCAACCGGCCTGCCCAAGCCGACGGACTATCTGGTGTTCAACACCCGCCGCCCGGTGTTTTCGGATGTCCGCGTGCGCGAAGCGCTGTCGCTGCTGTTCGATTTCGAATGGATCAACCGCAATTACTTTTTCGGCCTCTATGGCCGCAGCGGCGGATACTTTCCGGCCTCCGAACTGTCCGCCTACGGCCGCGCGCCCGACGCAACCGAGCGCACGCTGCTGCGCCCAATTTCCGCAAGCCTGCGCGCGGACATTCTTGAAGGCACATGGCGGCTGCCTGTCAGCGATTCCAGTGGCCGCGATCGCGAGGCGTTGCGGCGCGCGCTCGTACTGCTTGGTGAGGCCGGTTACCAGCTCGACGGCACCGCGATGCGCAACAGAACGACGCGCGAGGCGCTCACGTTCGAACTTCTGGTGACGACGCGCGAACACGAGCGGATTGCGCTGGCGTTTGCCCGTGACGTCAAACGCGCCGGAATCGAGGTGACAATCCGCACCGTGGACGCGGTGCAGTTTGACCAGCGCCGGCTGTCCTATGACTTCGACATGATCCAGAATCGCTGGGATCAGTCGCTCTCGCCCGGCAACGAGCAATTGTTCTATTGGGGATCCGAGGCGGCTGATTTGCAGGGCACCCGCAACTACATGGGCGCACGCGACAAGGCGGTCGATGCGCTGGTGAGCGCGATGCTGCAGGCCCGCGACAGGCCCCCCTTCGTGTCGGCGGTCCGCGCGCTCGACCGGGTGCTGATGTCCGGCTTCTACACAATCCCGCTCTATAATGCCGAGCGCCAATGGCTGGCGCGATGGAATCGGATAGAACGGCCTAAAGCCGATGCGTTGTCGGGCATCCTGCCCGAGACGTGGTGGACGCCGGCTCCCGCGACGAAAGACGCCCGATGAGCCTGATAAGCACATGGCCGAGCCCGATCCGATGATGCAGAGTTCGACCACTCCGACGCTTGAGGACCTGCTCCGCCGCATTGCCGCGCGCAAGCCGGACAGTCCCGCGCTGATCGACCCGGCCGACAAGCTGCGCGTCACCGGCCAGCCGCCGCGGACGCTGACCTTTGCCGAGGCTGACAGCGCGATCTCTGCCATCGCCACGCATTTTATCGACAGCGGATTGCCGTTGGGATCGGTGATCGCGATTCAGCTCCCGAACACAATCGAGTTCTCGCTGACCGTGCTCGGAGCTTTCCGTGCCGGTCTGGTGGTGACGCTGCTGCCGCAGCTCTGGCGGCAGGCCGATCTGGCCATGGCGCTCAACCGCACCGGTGCGCGGGCTATCGTCGCCATGAGCCGCATTGACGGCGTCAGCCACGCCGACATCGCGATGAATGCGGCGGCCGAAGCGTTCTCGATTCGTCATGTGTTCGGTTTTGGCGACAACCTGCCCGAGGGCATGGACTCGCTCGACCGGGTGATTGCACATCCGGCTTCGCCTGCACTGTTTCCGGCGATCGATGCGCGGCGGCCGGCAATCATCACTTTCGACATGACGCCCGAAGGCTGGCGTCCGGTGCCACGCTCGCACATCAGCCTGATGGCTGCGGGACTGGCGCTGTTTCTGGAATGCCGCTTGCCGCAGGGTGCGCGCATTCTCTCGACCATCGCACCGGCATCGCTGGCAGGTATCTGCGGCGCGACCGTCATCTGGCTTTTGAGCGGCGGCACGCTGAGCCATCATCACCCGCTCGATCTCGATGCGCTTGATGCGCAAATTCAGCGCGACACCTGCGACACACTCGTCCTGCCGGCCCAGATGGCCTTCAAGCTGGCTGAGAGCAAGAAGCTGCAAGGACTTGGAGATAAAGCCGAGATCATCGGCCTGTGGCGAACGCCTGAGCAGATCGCGGCAAGCGCGGCATGGGATCACCCGGGCCAGCATATGACCGATGTGTACCTGTTCGGCGAGACCGGCCTGTTCGCGGCAAGACGTGGCGACCACGGCCTACCCGTGCCGATCAAAGCCGGGCAGCACCGCGCACCCCACGATGTGCCGGGCGCGACGGTGGCCTGCGAAATTCTGGTCACACCGCACGGCACGCTGGCGATGCGTGGCCCGATGGTTCCGGTTGCTGCCTATGCTCCGCCGGCCTTTGAACGGCCGCTGACCGCACCTCCCGCAGTCGACTACGTCGACACCGGCTTTGCTGCGCGGCGCGATCGCACCTCCGGCGAGATCAGGATCACCGCACCACCCAACGGTCTCGTCAATATCGGCGGGTATCGGTTCCTTGCCGACGACCTCCAGCAATGGGCCAAGCGCCTGTCGCAGGGCGCGATGCTGACCGCACTGCCCGACCGGATCAATGGACACCGCCTGGCTGGCCGCGCCATCGACAATGCGCGGGCGCGCGAGGCGCTGGCCGAGCTGGGCCTCAATCCACTGATGAGCGAAGCGTTTCGCGGGCGCAGCGCGAATTGATCAATCTTTTGGTTTCCGGTTTATGCATATAACGCCCGTCGAGTGCGTAACCAAGTAACTTGGAAACGCTTTCCTTCCGTTCCTTAGGGGTAACCAAATCTCAGAACTTATGAGATTCTCTGGCGTGGAAGGATTCGCTGATGGCCCAGAATTCCAAGATCGAGTGGACAGATTCGACATTTAATCCTTGGGTCGGGTGTACGAAGATCAGTCGTGCCGCTCGCGCGCCGTCCGCCTGCGATTTCTGTTATGCTGAAGGTTGGGCAAAGCGAAGTGGTCATGTGAAGTGGGGCAACAATCCTCGTCGCCGCACGACCGAGTCATATTGGCAAGCACCGCTCAAATGGAACGCTGCGGCAACGGAATTTCGTCTAAAGCACGGTCATCGTCAGCGCATCTTCTGCGCTTCGTTAGCGGATGTTTTCGACAATCAAGTCGATCGGGTTTGGCGCTCAGATCTCTGGCGTCTCATCCGAGAATGCGATCAACTCGATTGGCAGCTTCTCACAAAACGCCCGCAGAATATCTCTAAGATGCTCCCAAAGGATTGGGGGCAAGGTTACGCAAATGTCTGGTTAGGCACTACCGCAGAAGATGCTGCGGCCTACCAGCAACGAGGAGCGCATTTGCTTGCAGTGCCTGCCGTAGTCCATTTTGTCAGCTATGAGCCTGCAATGGGACCGCTTGGCGCACTCTCAATAACGGGCCGCGTTCCGGATTGGCTTATTATCGGCGGCGAAAGCGGCGTCGCCCTGAGCCGGACCCGCCCAACACACCCGCAATGGGCTAGGGACGCAATTGCAGAGTGTGCTCGCGTGGGTACAGCATCGTTCCTTAAGCAATGGGGGCGGTACTCGAACAATCCGCTTGTTGTCGAACAAGATTTTACGGAGCGCGAGGCTAAAGAAATTGACCCTGTTTCCAATGGAAAAGGTGGCGGCCTGCTGGATGGCCGACTACACCGCGAATTTCCAAAAATTCGAGGAATAGCGACTGCTGCTGCTTGACCGCGTAACAATACGAGACACAATTGGCGGTTGTGAAGGGGCAGTACAACCTATTTAACGATCTCCCTCCTCCCGCCGACAAGCCGCTAAAGTTCAAACCTGCCGATCGCCCGATCTGGACGGAGAACAAGGCCAAGCTAATCGAGCGGTACCTATTCTATTTCGTAATGGTCACAAAGCACGGTGCCTACATCGACGGCTTCGCCGGCCCGCAATATTGCGACAGGGAAGACGCATGGGCGGCCAAATTAGTCTTGGAATCAAAGCCGTCATACCTCCGTAAGTTTTGGCTTTGCGAGATTGACCCGAAAAGCATCGAGCGGCTTCAAACACTCGTAAGCGGGCAGCCAAAAATAAGCGGTCGTCGCGTAGAGATCATCGACGGGGACTTCAACTCTAACATTGCTGGGCTTCTTGCAAGCAGCGATATCGGAGACCGGGTTGCCACGTTTTGCCTACTCGACCAAAGAACCTTTGAATGTGATTGGCAAACGCTAGTCACCCTGTCTCAGCATCGACGTGACTACAAGATCGAACTCTTTTATTTTCTTGCCACTGGGTGGATTGAGCGTTCGATGAGTGGCCTTAAAGATCGCGAAATTCTAAGAAAATGGTGGGGCCGCGATGACTTTGAGAAGCTTCCTGGAATGGGCAGTTTCGATCGTCGGCAGCTATTCATTCAGCGCATGAAGGACGAACTTGGATACAAACACGTATATCCATTTCCGATTTACAGCAAAGAGCGTGGGGGACGCGTACTCTATCATATGATCCATGCCAGCGATCACGATGAAGCACCAAGATTAATGAATCGAGCTTATCGAAACGCTCTATCAGAACGCGAAAATCTTAAACGATTACAGAAAGACCTCAAAGAACTTTGGGGAGATACCGGTCGCGGCGAAAAACCGATCCGGACGTAGCCTACGAGACAGTTGTTCGTGCCATCTGCCACGTGCAAAAATATCCATTCCATTGACCTGCCATTAAGGCCGACACACTAGGCTTTCCGGATCCGCAATCCTGCTTTCCGGAAACAGTCCTAGATGTCCCAGCAAGGTCCAATCCTGTTCGTCTCCGGAGCTGAGCGGCTGCCGCTCGCCGTCGCGCTCGATGACTGCAAGCTGTTTCCGCTGATCGATAGCAACTGGGCCGATGCAGCGGAGGCGGTCGAACGCCTGATGCCGGCCGCCGTGATTGCCGATCTTTCCGGATCGGACGATTACGCCCTCAAGACTCTTGCGGACAAAGCCGGCTCAAGGCCGCTTTATACGCCCATGATCGGGATCGACCCGATGGGTCCGCTGCCTGCGAACATCCTGCCCTATTCGAGCGGACGCGGCTTCGATGGCTTGCTGGCTCGCCTCAATGCAGCGCTTCGTGTCCGCACCCTTCATGCGACCATCGAGCGGCGACTGAACGACGACAGAACGATGCAAGTGCGCATTCCGCACTCCGATGCGCTCGACGATGCAACCGTACTTCTGGTCGGGCGCGGTGCGTCATATCCATCGCTATCCGTCGCGCTTGGCGAGCGCGTCGCCGTGATCGGCTCTCTGAGCCTCGAAGCAGCAGTCAATCATCTCAATGCCCGCGACCTCGATGGCATTGTGATCGGCACTGGTTTCAGTGCGCGGATGATCGACAATCTTGTCACCACACTCGGCGACGATACCCGTTTCCGCCATCTGCCGGTCATCATCAGTGGCCCGCCGCTGGACGCTATCGGCACACAGCCGCTCGCCAATCTCGAATTCGTACCCGGCGATGCTGCAACGATTACCGCAACCGCCCTGCCGTTCATTCGCCAGCATGCGCTCGACACACGTCTGGCGCGAACCTTGAAATCCATCGAGTCCGGCGGGTTGCTCGATCCACGCAGCGGACTGATGACCGCTACCGCATTCGGACGCGAATTTGCCTCGGCCGTGACGGACTCGATGGCGCGCGGCGCAGGCCTGTCGGCCGCGCGCTTTCTGTTCGATCAAGCCAGCGAGCGAACCCGTCTCGATGCGGCGCGCATTCTCAGCCGCCTGATGCGGCGGTTTGACTTTGCCACGCTTCACGAGGACGGCTCCATCACCGCAGCATTTGCGGAAACCGATCTGCGCGAGGCGCACGTCATTGCCCGGCGCATTGCCAGCGTGGTCAAGCATACAATGCATGCATCGCGACGCGAGGCGCCGGCCGATCCCCACGTCAGCGTCGCGACACTGCTCGCCAAGGATACCCCGGATACATTGATCGCCCGGCTTCAGGTCAACGACCAGCGCGCGGCGTCATAGATTTCCCCGGACGCTGCGCGGCGACATTTAACACTGTCGTCCCCGCGAAAGCGGGGACCCATATGCCGCAGCGGCCGTGAGGCGAAAGTCAGACGTAGCTCTTCGATCCTAAACCAATTAGCACTGAGGGTATGGGTCCCCGCTTTCGCGGGGACGACGAGGTTTGTTACGCCGCCTTGCGCGCCTCGGCGAGATTGGCAAGGTCGAGCAAAATCTGCGTCACGCCGAACATTCGCTCTTCCGGCGTCTCCCATTCCTGGAAGAACACGACCTTCATGTCGGGACGCACTTTGGCCGCCTGCCCGTGCTGGCGGATAAAGGCCACCAGCCGGTCCGGTTGCGCGAAGCTGTTGTCGCGGAATGAAATCACCGCGCCCTTCGGGCCGGCATCGACCTTCTCGACATTGGCCCGGCGGCAATAGGTCTTGATCGCCGCGATCTTGAACAGATAGCGCACCTCGTCAGGCAACGGTCCGAAGCGGTCGCGCAATTCCGCACCGAAATTCTCGATGGCGTCGTCGGTCTCCAAATCTGCGAGACGGCGATAGAGCGAGAGCCGCACTGACAGATCAGGCACGAACTCCTCGGGGATCAGCACCGGCATGCCGAGCGTAATCTGCGGCGACCAGCGATCGGCGACCGGCTCGACGATTCCCGCTTTGAGATTGACGATCGCCTCTTCCAGCATCGATTGATACAGCTCGAAGCCGACTTCCTTGATATGGCCGGACTGCTCCTCGCCGAGCAGATTGCCCGAACCGCGGATGTCGAGATCGTGCGACGCAAGCTGGAAGCCCGCCCCAAGTGTGTCGAGGGACTGCAAAACCTGCAGACGTTTTTCGGCTTGCGCGGTGATCTTGTGCGACGCTGGAAGCGTGAACAGCGCGTAGGCGCGCAGTTTCGAGCGCCCGACCCGGCCGCGCAATTGATAAAGCTGCGCCAGACCGAACATATCGGCGCGATGCACGATCATGGTGTTCGCGCTTGGAATATCGAGTCCGGACTCGATGATCGTGGTCGACAGCAGGATGTCGTACTTGCCGTCGTAGAACGCCGACATGATGTCCTCGATCACCGTCGGCGGCATCTGGCCGTGAGCGACCGCGACTTTCATCTCAGGCACGTGCTTGTCGAGAAAGTCCTTGGCCTCGGCGAGATCGTCGATGCGCGGGCAGACGTAAAACGCCTGTCCGCCTCGATAGCGCTCACGCAGCAACGCTTCACGCACCATCAAGGGATCGAAGGGTGCCACAAACGTGCGCACCGCGAGACGATCGATCGGCGGCGACGCGATGATCGACAGATCGCGCACGCCAGTCAGTGCCAATTGGAGGGTGCGCGGAATCGGCGTCGCCGATAGCGTCAACACATGAACTTCCGCACGGAGCTGCTTCAGCCGCTCCTTGTGAGTGACGCCGAAGTGCTGTTCTTCATCGACGACCAGCAGGCCGAGGTCTCTGAACTTGATCGCTTTGCCAAGCAGCGCGTGGGTGCCGACCACGATATCGACCGAACCGTCAGTGAGGCCTTTCTTGGTCTGCGTTAGCTCCTTGGCAGGCACCAATCGCGACGCCTGCGCGACATTCACCGGAAAGCCTTTGAAGCGTTCGGTGAACGTCTTGGTGTGCTGTCGCGCCAACAGCGTGGTCGGCACCACGACCGCAACCTGCTTGCCCTCCAGCGCCACGGCGAACGCCGCACGCAGCGCCACCTCGGTCTTGCCGAAGCCGACGTCGCCGCAAATCAGGCGATCCATCGGTTTGCCGGTCTCGAGATCCTTCAGCGTCGAGGTGATCGCTCCCAATTGGTCTTCGGTTTCCTCATACGGGAAACGCGCACAGAATTCGTCATAACTGCTCGCCACCGGCACGAATTTTGGCGCTTCATGCAACAGCCGCTCGGCCGCGATCTTGATGAGGTCGCCCGCGATTTCGCGGATGCGGCTCTTGAGCTTGGCCTTGCGCGCCTGCCAGCCGCTGCCGCCGAGCTTGTCCAATTCGACGCTGGTCTGCTCGGAGCCATAGCGCGACAGCAGCTCGATGTTCTCGACCGGCAGGAACAGTTTCGCTGCCAGCGCATAATGCAGTTCGAGACAGTCATGCGGTGCGCCTGCGACATCGAGTGTCTGCAAACCGACGAAGCGCCCGATGCCGTGCTCGACGTGAACGACGAGATCGCCGGTGGTGAGGCTGGTGACTTCGGAAATGAAGTTTTCCAGCTTGCGGCTGGCCTTGCGCGGCCGCACCAGCCGGTCGCCAAGAATGTCCTGCTCGCTGATCACCGCGATGGCGTCGGTCTCAAACCCGGACTCAAGGCCCACAACGGCGAGCATGGTCTCGTTGCGCGGCGTCGCCTGCACCACACGCCAGGTGTTCACCGAAGTCAGATTCAGCAGCTTGTGGTCCTTGAGCATCGAGGCCATACGCTCGCGCGAGCCTTCGCTCCACAGCGCGATGACGACCTTCTTGCGGGCGGACAGCAGCCCGTTGACATGCGCCGTGACGGCTTCGAACACGTTGACCGTGCTGTCGCCACGCTCCGGCGCGAAACTGCGCCCGGCTCGCGCGCCGATGTCGATCACATCGGTCGACTCAGGCATCGCGAACGGCGTCATCCGCGCCAATGGCGCCGCGTCGAGACGTTTGTTCCATTCGGATTCGGTGAGATACAGCCGGTCCGGCGGCAGCGGCTTGTACGGCGCGCCACCGCCCGCCATGCCCATGGTTTCGCGCCTGGCTTCGTAGTAGTCGCCGATCTGCTTGAAACGCTCGCGCGCCGAGTCCTCGCCTTGAGATTCGATCGCGATCGGCGCGTTGCCGAGATAATCGAACAGCGTATCCATCTTGTCATGGAACAGCGGCAGCCAGTGCTCCATGCCCGGATGGCGGCGGCCTTCGCTGACGGCTTCGTACAACAGATCGCCGCGCTCGGGCGCGCCGAAGGCTGCGACATATCCCATCCGGAACCGCCGGATTGTTTCGGTCACAAGCTGGAATTCGGACACCGGCACCAGATCGAGGCCGCGCATGTCGAGCAGCGTGCGTTGCGTTTCCGCATCAAAGGTGCGGATCGATTCCAGCGTGTCGCCGAAATAATCGAACCGCACCGGCTGATCGAGACCAGCCGGAAACAGATCGAGGATGCCGCCGCGCACGGCGTATTCACCACTCTCGCGCACGGTCGAGACGCGATTGTAACCATTGTGCTCGAGCCAGGCCGTTACTGAATCCATCGGCACGCGATGGCCCGGCGCGACCGAGAGCGCCTGCGCCGCGACCACGTCGCGCGCCGGAACGCGCTGGACAATGGCGTTGACGGTCGTGAGCACGATCAGCGGCTTGTCGCTGCCGACAAGGCGCGACAGCTTCGCCAGCGTGGTGACGCGCTGCGCCAGCACGCCGCCGTGCGGCGAGACGCGGTCATACGGCTGGCAATCCCACGCCGGGAACTGCATCACGCCGATATCCGGCGCGAAAAACTCCAGCGCGCGCGACAGTTGCGCCATGCGCGGTCCGTCGCGGCAAACCACCGCGAGGCTGACCGCGGGCGCATTGGCCTTGGCAGCGACGGCGCGTGCGAGATCGGAGACGATCAACCCTTCGGCGCCCTCGGCGACGTTGGCGAGGGTGAGCGCACGGCTCGGTGCGAGCAATTCGGCGGGAGAGCGGGGCTTTGCCATTACAGTATCGTGGGACGGAAGGATTTGACGCGCTCGAACATCGCGCCCGCGATATCCGCGCCCGGCGCGGTGACGCCGGTCAGCGCCGCGTAAAGATCAGGGTCATTCGCCTCGATCAGATGTTCAAGCTGATCGACCTCGGTTTCGCTGAGGTCGCCGATATGCGCATCGGCAAAACGGCCGAGCATCAGGTCCATCTCCCGCGTTCCCCGATGCCAGCAGCGGAACAGCAGCCGCTTGCGTCTGACATCCAGACCTTCGCTCGATCGTGTCGTCCCGGTCATTTGCGTCACAGTACTTTTCTTTTGGAGCACGATCTGGTCCGAAAACCGGTGCCCACTTTTCGGGATCATGTCCCAACAGCAAACGCCCGGACGTGCCGGGCGAGCATGCATATAAGGGAAATCCAAAGTTCTGCCAGCGTTTCGTGTCGTCGTGCCCGGCTTTATGCCGGGCATCCACGTCTTTAAGTCATGCCAGACTGCCGCTAAGACGTGGATGGCCGGAACGAGTCCGGCCATGACGTCGAAAACCTGCAAAACCCATGCGCCCGCCTCTGCTCAATCCGCTGTTTGCGCTGGTCACGAGCCTTCCTGGCGTCGGACCGAAGCAGGACAAGCTGCTGCAGTTCCTGCTCAGCCGCGATGAGACGCCGCGGCTGGCCGATTTGCTGCTGCATCTGCCCGCAAGCGTGATCGATCGACGCGCACGGCCAAAGATTCGCGATGCCGTTCCGGGATCGGTGGTGACGCTGGAGGTCACCGTAGACCGGCACCGCCCGACGCCGCCCGGCCGCTCGCGTGTGCCGTATCTGGTCTATGCCAGCGACGATACCGGCGACGTGGTGCTGACCTACTTCCGCGCCAAGGCCGATTACGTCGAGAAGCTCTTGCCGGTTGGCGAGAAGCGTTATGTCTCCGGCACTGCGCAGATGTACGACGGCACGCTGCAGATCACGCATCCCGACCGCGTGGTGACCGAAGCCGATCTGGCGAAACTCTCGCTGATCGAGCCGGTCTATCCGCTCACCGAAGGTCTCGCGCTGGGCTCGCTGCGAAGGGCTATCGCGCAAGCGCTGCTGAAACTCCCTGCAATGCCGGAGTGGATTTCTGCCGGCGTGCTGCGCCGCTGCAAGTTCCCATCGTGGAGCGAGGCGCTGCATCGCGTTCACGAGCCGCGCGAACTCACCGACATATTGCCGCAACAGCCTTACTGGTCGCGGCTGGCGTTCGACGAACTGCTCGCGGGACAACTCGCTTTGGCGCTGGTGCGCGCACAATTGCGCCGCCCTGCGGGCGCGCGGCATACAGGTGATGGACATTTGCGGCGAAAAGTGATCGACGCACTGCCCTATGCGCTGACGAAATCGCAGCAGGAAGCCGCCGCCGCAATTGCCGATGATTTGCAAAAGCCGCTGCGGATGTTGCGGCTTCTGCAGGGCGACGTCGGGTCCGGCAAGACTGTCGTCGCGCTGCTGGCCGCTGCCGCCGTCGCCGAAGCCGGGAAGCAGTCGGCGATCATGGCGCCGACGGAAATATTGGCACGCCAGCACATCAAGACCATCGCGCCGCTGGCGGAACGAGCAGGCCTGAAAGTTGCGATCCTCACTGGCCGCGAGAAGGGCAAGGAGCGCCGCGAGATTTTGACGAAGCTCGAAGCCGGAGAACTCGATCTGCTGGTCGGCACCCATGCGCTGATTCAGGACGACGTGATCTTTAAGTCGCTGGCGCTCGCCGTTGTCGACGAGCAACACCGCTTCGGCGTGCGCGAACGGCTTGCGCTGACGCAGAAGGGCGACGCCGTCGATGTGCTGGTGCTCAGCGCCACACCGATCCCGCGCACGCTGGTGCTGACTTACTTCGGCGACATGGACATTTCGGAACTGCGCGAAAAGCCCGCAGGCCGCCAGCCGATCGACACCCGCGCAATCCCTGCCAACCGTCTGGCCGAGGTCATTGAGGCGGTTGGCCGCGCCATCAAGGCAAAACGCCGCGTCTACTGGATTTGTCCGCTCGTCGAAGAATCCGACAAGATCGATAATGCGACGGACGCCGAGCAGCGTTTTACCAGCCTGCAAAAGCGTTTCGGCGACAAAGTTGGCCTCGTCCACGGCAAGCTGAAAGGCACGGAGAAAGACCGCGTCATGGCGCAGTTTGCGTCGGGCGAAATTTCCGTGCTCGTGGCTACGACCGTCGTCGAGGTCGGTGTCGATGTCCCGGCCGCAAGCGTGATGGTGATCGAGAACGCCGAGCGCTTTGGCCTCGCGCAACTGCATCAGTTGCGCGGCCGCATCGGGCGCGGATCGGAGGCCTCGACCTGCATCCTTCTGTATCGAGAACCGCTGTCGGAGACATCAAAAGCGCGGCTCAGCGTGATCCGCGAGACGACCGACGGCTTTCGGATTGCCGAAGAAGACCTGCGGCTGCGCGGCGAAGGCGATGTGCTCGGCACGCGCCAGAGCGGCATGCCGGGGTTTCGCATTGCCCGGCCTGAATTTCATGCGCAATTGATCGCGCAAGCCCGCGATGAAGCGCTGCGGATCATGAAGGACAATCCGAAACTGACTGGCAAGCAGGGCGACGCGCTCCGCGCCCTGCTCTATTTGTTCGAACGCGATGAGGCGATTCCGCTGCTGACGGCGGGTTAGTGAGTCGCGTCAGCGCCGACCGGCGGTTTGACCGGCATGTCTGCCGCCAGCTTCGCGGCTGCCGCCATATCCGCCAGAGCGGCATTGCGCTTCTGCGGATCGCCGCCCGGCTGCACCACGCCCGCTGACATGATCAGCGTGGCAGCGTCTTCAGCGCTCATGTCGATTTCAACGACTTCCGATTTCTTCACGTAGAAAAAAAAGCCCGTCGTCGGATTCGGCGCGCACGGCAAGAACACGGAGATGTACTCGTCCTTGCCCGGAAGGCTTTTGGAAACATCCGCGCCCGGCGATTGCGAAATCAGCACGATCGACCACATCCCCGGCGAGGGAAACTCAACGAGCCCAACTTTCTTCAGGCTCGACCCGGTGCTCGAAAACAAGGTCTCGAACACCTGCTTGAGGCTGCGATAGATCGCGCGTACCACCGGCATGCGCCCAAGCACGCTTTCGCCCAACTCCACCAGCGTCCGCCCGATCAGGTTAGCGGTCAGGAAGCCCAGCAACGTCAGGCCGAAGAACGCAACGATCAGGCCCGAGCCGGGGATGTTGTAGGGCAGCTCAGGGCGCAGTGCCGCAGGAAACAGCGGCCGCACGATGCCATCGACCCAGGTGACGAACCACCACGTCAGATAAGCCGTGATCGCCACCGGGCCGGTCACGATCAGGCCGGTCAGAAAGTAATTGCGGATCCGCGCCATGAATCCGCGCGGCGGCGCATCCGCCTCCTGATCGAGCGGACTGTTGTCGCCGGGCTGCGGGGCTTGCGGCAGGTTATTCCGTGTCATTATTGGGCGTTATCCAGTCGCAAGCGCGCTCAGGGGGCCGCTTCGCTACATTGTAGCACAAAGTCGGGCAGCGAAATCATGACGTAAGTGGTGTTGCTGCGGCGCTTTGTCTATTCGACCGTGACTGATTTTGCCAGATTGCGCGGCTGATCGACGTCCGTGCCCATGACGACGGCGGTATGATAGGCCAGCAGCTGCACCGGAATGGCATAGACCATCGGCGTAAAGGCAGCGGCCATATCCGGCAGCACGATGGTGACCAGCGAGTCGACCGTCGCCTCCTCGGCGCCTTTGGCGTCGGTCATCAGGATGATCTTGCCACCCCGCGCGGCAACCTCCTGCATGTTCGATACGGTTTTCTCGAACACACGATCGAACGGCGCAATCACCACGACCGGCATCTTCTCGTCGATCAGCGCGATTGGTCCATGCTTGAGTTCGCCGGCGGCATAGCCTTCCGCATGGATGTAGGAAATTTCCTTGAGCTTCAGCGCGCCCTCGAGCGCCAGCGGATAGCTGGTTCCTCGGCCGAGATAGAGCACGTCCTGGCTCCTGGCGATGTCGCGCGCCAGTTTTTCGATCTGCGGTTCGAGCTTGAGCGCCGATGCCATCAGCCGGGGTATCTCGATCAATCCCCGCACGAGCTTGATCTCGTCCTCGGCGGACAGCACACCGCGTGCGCGGCCGGCAGCAACGGCAAGCGTCGCCAATGTCATGAGCTGGCAGGTGAAGGCTTTGGTCGAGGCCACGCCGATTTCCGGCCCGGCCAGCGTCGGCAGAACAACCGCGCTTTCGCGCGCAATCGTCGATGTCGTCACGTTGACGACCGCGACCGTATGCAGCCCCTGCTCTTTCGCATAACGCAGCGCCGCCAGCGTATCTGCAGTCTCGCCCGACTGCGAAATCACCAGAGCCACATCGCCCTTGCGCAGCGGCGCTTCGCGATAACGAAACTCGGACGCCACGTCGATCTCGACCGGCAGACGTGCAAAGCGTTCGAACCAGTATTTGGCGATATGCGCGGCATAGCTCGCCGTACCGCACGCGGTCATGGAAACCCGCTCGATCGCCTTCCAGTCGAACGGTAATTTCACAGGCATCGAGACGGTTTCGGTCGCCATCTCGATGTAGTGCGCGAGCATATGGCCGACGACGTCGGGCTGCTCGTGAATTTCCTTGGCCATGAAATGGCGGTAGTTGGCCTTGTCGACCATAAACGACGATGCACCCGATTTCAGGACATCGCGCTGGACCGGATTGTTCTGCGCATCGTGGATCGCTCCACCTTTGCGGTTGAGCACGACCCAGTCGCCATCTTCGAGATAGCTGATGGTGTCGGTGAACGGCGCCAGCGCAATGGCATCGGAGCCAAGATACATCTCGCCTTCGCCAAAGCCGATCGCGAGAGGCGAGCCCTTGCGCGCGCCGATCATGAGATCCGGCTGATTCTCGAATACGAAGGCCAGCGCGAATGCACCGCGCAGCAGCGGCAAGGATTCCTTGACGGCGTCCTGCGGACTCTTGCCTTGCTTCATCTTGGAGTTAACCAGATGGGCGACAACTTCGGTGTCGGTTTCGCTGGTAAAGGTCGCGCCGTCCTTTTGAAGCTGGTCGCGCAGCTCCTTGAAGTTCTCGATGATGCCGTTGTGCACGACCGCAACGCTGTCCGCCGCATGCGGATGGGCGTTGGACTCTGTCGGCTTGCCGTGGGTTGCCCAGCGGGTATGGCCAATGCCGATGTGTCCCGACAGCGGCGACGCTTTCAGCCGCGCTTCAAGATTTTTCAGTTTGCCTTCGGCCCGGCGGCGCATAAGCCGTGTGCCTTCCAGCGTGGCAACGCCTGCGGAGTCGTAGCCGCGATACTCCAGCCGTTTAAGTGAATCGACAAGTTGATCCGCAACCGGACCGCGCCCCAGAATTCCGATGATGCCGCACATGCGGTCGATATCTCCCCGTGAGCGGCACTAGGACGCTCAATTGCCCCAGCAAACTGTTCCGTCACATTCGGATCAAATGCCGGTCTCTCTTAACGAGAAATGCCAAGGCCCTGTTACTCAATAATTATTGCCGATTGAAACAGCGTTAAATCGAAACCAATTCTGCGTAGCTTCCGGCAGGTTTCCTTTAACTATGGTGCTCGTTATCTCGCCCGCTTGGGTGTCTTCTTTCGGCTAGCTGCCTTGCTGGCGGCTTTCTTCACTGGAGGCTTGTTTGCTGTCTTTGCCGAAACGGCCGGACCTTTCATTTTGGCAGGCTTCTTATCGGTCTCGGATTTAACGCCCGGCTTGCCCTTGCCGCCCTGCTTCATTTCGCGGAAGCGCTTGGCCCAGCCGGGACGCACGGTCTGCTCGCTGCGCTCCAGCGCCAGCGCGTCGTCCGGGACATTTCGGGTCACGACCGAGCCTGAGCCGATATAAGCGCCGACACCGATTTTCACAGGCGCCACCAGCGACGAGTTGGTGCCGATAAATGCGCCCGCGCCGATCTCGGTGCGATGCTTGCCAAAGCCATCGTAGTTGCAGGTGATGGTGCCGGCGCCGATATTGGCATTGGCGCCGACGCTCGCATCGCCGATGTAAGACAGATGATTGGCCTTGGCGCCGGCACCCAGCGTCGCGGCTTTCACCTCGACGAAATTGCCGATCCTCACACCTTCGCCGAGCGAGGTGCCCGGGCGCAGCCGGGCGTAAGGACCGACCGACGCATTCTTGCCAATCGTCGCGTGGCTCACATGCGAGAAAGAGTGGATCACCGCGCCGTCGGCGATCGTGACGCCTGGTCCGATTACAACGAAAGGTTCGATCACGACATCGCTGCCGAACGTCGTATCGGTGGCGAGAAAAACCGTTTCCGGTGCAATGATCGTCACACCCGCGTCCAGCGCCTGCTGACACAGGCGGGTCTGCATCACCTGTTCGGCCTCGGCGAGCTGTGCCTTGGTGTTGATGCCGCGGACTTCATCCTCATCGGTCTCGATCGCCGCAGCTTTCAGGCCGAGTTCGTTGGCGATGGCGACCGCGTCGGGCAGGTAATACTCGTTCTTCTTGTTGGCTTTGCCGATGCGATCGAGAATCTTGAGCGCGGTTTTCCCATCGAGCGCCATCACGCCGGCATTGCAAAGCCTCACCTTGCGCTCGGCCTCGGACGCGTCGGCTTCCTCGCGGATCGCGATCAGCCGATCGCCGTTCAGCAACAGCCGGCCGTAACCGGTCGGATCGGCGGCACGAAAGCCGAGGACGGCGACGGCCGCGCCACCATTCAAAGGCGTTCGCATCCGCTCCAGCGTTGCCGCGGAGATCAGCGGCGTGTCGCCAAACGCGATCAGAATATGGTCTGCGCCCTTCGCGATAGCTGCGCGCGCCGCCAGCACCGCATGCGCCGTCCCGAGCCGCTCGGTCTGAACGAAAACGTCCGCATCGGCGCGAACGCGACGGGCTTCGTCCGCCACATCCTGACGATCCGGTCCGACCACGACCGCGAGAGACGTACCCTTTCCCTTCGGCGCAGCGCCGACAACATGCGCAAGCAACGACTGCCCCGCCACCGGGTGCAGCACCTTCGGCAGCTTGGAGCGCATGCGCGTGCCCTCGCCCGCGGCGAGCACGATGGTCAGACTGCTTTTGTTTTGCATTTCGATCCTCGGGAATCGCTCAAGCTGAATCCTCTAATGACACAGCGTCCGGTTCCGGAGGCCCTCTTAGCCGACGACACGCAGCGGCAAAAGGGGTTTGGACGCTAGCGATACCCGCACTGGCAACCCGGTTCCTGTTAGTCTTCCGCAATGATTCGCGTGCCCGGGAGGGGCTGGGTTCGGCAAATGGCGAAAAAAAGCGACGACATGGCCGATGGCATGATTGCCGACGACCGCGAAGGCTGGCTTGCGAATCTTCTCGCCGACGAAGAGCCGTACGATCGCCACAAGCTCTGGCAACTCGGCAGTTGGGCGGCAGCGACGCTTGGCGCATTGACGTTTGCTTTTCTAGCCGCGCAGTCGTCGAACGCGATGCGGGGCGATCTGGCCTCGGCCAACGAACTGGTTCTCAGGAATTTGCAGCTTGCCGAAGCGGCAGCGGAGCGTGAAACCGACGGCCGGCGTTTGACCTCCGCCATCGATATCCTCAACGCGGATCGCGATCGGCTCTATGCCCGCGTCACCGGACTCGAGCAGAACCTCGATTCGGTTACCAGTTCGATCAAGCCCCGCGCGCCCTTGGACCCTATCCCATTTGCAAGCAGCGCACCCCCGATCCTTGGGGTTCCGGAAACCGTCCTCGCGCAACCGTCTCCCGCGCCAATTGCGCGCGCGGTCATCGACGAGAAAAGTCCGTTGCCCAAGGAGGACAAGGCAAGCACCGCCGCTCGCGCCGCGAAAGACGCGTTAGCGGCTCAACCTCCCGCTTCGGCGGCCTTGGCGCCTGAAACGACAAAGCCGCCCGAACCTACGCAAATAACAAAGGTGGCACCGGACATTGCTGCCGCCTCACCACCTGACCCCGCGCCATCTGTGATTGTTACAGCCGCAATTCCGCCAGCCGAACCGAACCCGGCCGAAATCGTGCCGGAGATTCGCGCAACCAAAACCGAATTTGGCATCGATCTCGGAACGGCCAGCTCGCTCGAAGGTTTGCGCGCGCTGTGGCGCGGGGTTCAAACCTCGAACAAGGCGCTGATGGCACCGCTGCGCCCGATCGTGACACTGAAAGAGCGCAGCGGCCTTGGCATGCAACTGCGTCTCGTCGCGGGGCCGCTCGCGGACGCCGCAGCCGCTGCGCGAATCTGCGCTGTTCTGTCCGAAAACGAACGGCCGTGCGAAACCGCATTCTTCGACGGACAGCGCCTCGCCTCCGGCGCGGAGGTTCGTACCGACGCTCCTGCGGCACGTCCGGCGCCCCCGCCGCGCCGCAAGCGATCAAGCGCGCGCGCAAGCCGCAGCAACGCTGCGGTTGCCCCTCGCCCCCAGCGCACCGGATTTTCATCGTTTCTCGGCGGCAACTGACGGTTCTCAAGCTGCCGCCGGCGCGATATACGGTGTGCCGACGCTGCACGTCCATTTCCATTTTCGGTATCGACAGATCTCATGAAGAAAACACCGTTCCGGCTGACCCCGTATCAAGTGCAATGGCTGATGCTGGTCGGGTTTCTCAGCCTCGGCTACGCGCTTTACGTCCGCTACCTGATGGTCGAGTTCTCTCAGTTCGCACTGGCCTGCGACGCAGCATCACTCACGACGTCATGCAGCATTCGTACCGTCGCAACTTATTTGTTCAAGAATTCCGTGTTCGGCATCGCGGCGCTGGTGATCGCAACGCTCAACCTGATGCGCCCGTCGATCGTGCTGGTCACGGCAGGCCTGATCGCCGCTTGCTTCGGGATCGTGCTCTACAACGCCGCGCTGTCAGGAATCGCGGTCGGCGTGCTTATTCTCGGCTTTGCGCGGCCCGCGCCTGCCACAGCGTAAAGCCGAGCAGCAGATACATCGCGCACGTCCACAACGATTGCCAGTTCTTTGGACCCTCGTTGATCGCGACGAAGACCGCGGACGCAGCCAGCACCCCGGCAAACGTCGCCTCCGCGATTGGCCTCAGCCCCTCCTTGGGCCGATTGAACAGCATCAGGCCCACGAGCGGCAGCACCGCCATGGTGAGCGAGGCAAACTTGAAGTCGCGATAACGCGGATCGAACACGAAGCCGAGCGCGGTTGACGCAGCGATCATCGCCACGATCGCGAGCACGATACCAAGTGCGTAGCAGGCCCATGCGGTGCGCCGCTCGCCCCGCGGCCCGATCAATTCGACGAATGTCGGCAATGCCCTGCCCGCCATCAGCGCATACGTAGCAAGCAGCGGCGACAGCACCGCCACCGCAAGCAGCGTTCCGTTTTGCACCCAGCCGCCATAGCCGAGGCTCTCGTAAAGAAATTTTTCGAACGCAACGCCCAGCAACGCACCACCTGACGTCGCCGATACGAACACAGCGATCCAGGCCGACGACCGCGGTTGCCACGGCCTTCGCCGAACTGTCATGAGCGCAACGGCAAAAACCGCGATGCTCAGGACAAATCCCGCAGCCATGAACAGCTTCCAATCGGGATAGTTCGACACCGGCTGACCTGCCGGATATTTCAACTCGCGCGGTGTATCGCTGAACAATCCCCAGTATCCGCCAACAGTCCCTTCGAGCTGACGTTTCCAGGGCTGGTCGTAGGCTTCGATGAGATTGACGCGGAAGCCTTCGCGTTTCGCGAGGTCGAGAATCTCCGCAACGACGCGCGCCTGGTTCGCACGCGACGGCAGCGCCCCTTCCCGCATCCGGCCGGTGCTTGGCCAGCCGGTCTCGCCGATCAATATCTCCTTGGCAGGAAAAGCCACCCCCATCCGTTTTCGGATCGAATCGACATGGGCTGCGGCATTTCGCGCCCGCACTGGAAAATCCTCCCAATACGGCAGGATGTGAATCGTGACGAAATCGACCGCTTCGTAGACGTCGCGGTTTCGTAACCAGAACTCCCAGACATCGGCGTACGTAACCGCCATCGATGCCGGAATTTGGGCTTTGACCAAGCGGATGGTTGCAGCCAGATCGGCCGCGGTCATCTCGCCACGCAGCAACACCTCGTTTCCAACGACGACCGAGGAAATCACGCCGGGATACTGCTTCGCCAGCGCGATGCCGGTCTGGATCTGCTGGCGGGTCTTGATGCGGTCGCTGCTGAGCCAGATGCCGAGAATGACTTTCAGCCCGGCTTTCTGGGCAAGCCCCGGAATCAGTTCGAGACCGCTATCGACGGAATAGATGCGAACGCAATCTGTAATCTTGGCCAGCTGGGCGAGGTCGTCGCGAATCTGCTCCACCGTGATCCGAACCGACGGATCGAGCGGAGACTGTACCCCCCGGAAAGGGGCATAGGAGACGCACTCCAGCTTGCGCGCTGGATCGATCGGTGCCCGCGAAAGCCCCACAGGCGTGGAAATCCACCACCAGACGGCGGCGATCACACCCAACGAAACGAGGAGAAGTGCCAATGGCGCGCGATAGGAAATCGGTTCCGTCCTCCGGGAGCTTCGTCGATTACCTGCTCACTCCCGCGCTGCCAAGAGGCCGCCAAGGGTTACCGGGGTACTGGCCACAGCAGATCGCGCCAGATCGGATCGCCGATTTTACCACATCGCGATAAAGTTGCTGTGTTGCTGGACAAAATTCCAATTCTCCGCCAATTCTCCAGAACAGGATTCTGGAACGCGGCTGTTCCGCACGTCGCCGTATTGGGGACCCAATTTGGCGGCAACAGACAGTCAGATACCGTTAGGCTCGGGACAAATCAGGCCGACGGGACCATCGGGGACTTTATGCGTCGCTTGCTGTTTAAGTTGAGAAACCGTCTGTTTCATTGCGTCGCCGTGCCAGGGGCAGCCCTGCTGATCGGAATTGGAGCAGCCATTGCCCAGAGCGGCGATTTGCGGGCCCAGGATCAGGGCCGGCAACCGCCAGCCAATGCCGCTGCAGCCGCCGCCGAAGCCGCCCGCGACGGCCAGAAACGCGCCGATGAATTTGCCGAGGCCGCCCAGGTCATCAACGGACCGGCGGGAAATCCGGAATGTGTCTGGCTTGGCCGACGCTTCGTCCGCCTGATGTGGCTCGACGATCTCGACACGGCCCTGCGCCACCTCGACCTCTATGATCGCTTCGGTTGCCCCGGCGGCCACGTCCAGGCCAGTTTCCGCTGCCTGACCAAATTCAGCGGCTTGATCGACAGCAAGGTCGCCGACAGCCTGTCGAGCCGCGTTCACGCCTGCTGGATCAATCCCAACGCCCAACCAGCAGCTCCTGCGGCGGCCGCAGCGCCAGCTCCGGCTCAACCTGCCGGCCCGCCCGCGGCCACAGCGCCGGCTCCGGCAGCACCGCCGTCCGGCACGGCAAAGCAGTAGCTCGGACCTGCGCTGATTGACCCGCCCGATCCCTGAACGAGCCGTGAATGGTAAAGTTCAACGGCCACAGGAACGAAAATAAAAACTCCACATTTCGATCTTGTCGCGCCCCGAAAACGACATGGCGTCATACGAGTTGTTAAATCGCGTGGCATAGATAAACTTGAAGCCGTTGCCGTTGACGAACCGAGGGGACAGGTTCGCCTCTGCCATTCTGCCCCAGATGGTCAAGTTGCGATGCGCGTCATCGTTGCCGTTCTGCTGTGCGTTGCATCGGTTCATGCCGCACTTTGGGGATTGCTACAGGAAAAGCAGCAGGCGCCGGACTTTCGCGGCATCCTGCCAAGCGTTTCGTACGCTCCATTCGACGGGACCGGCCATCCCGACGTCGACAACATTCCGACTGCCGAGAAGATTCGCGCCGATCTGAAGAAGCTCGCACCACTGACGCGGGCGATTCGCCTTTACTCGTCGACAGGCGGTGTCGAGCTGGTGCCGCCGATCGCCGCCGAGTTTGGATTGAAAGTGACGGTCGGTGCCTGGATCGACAAGAACAACGAACGCAACGAACGCGAAATCCAGTCTGCGGTCGATCTCGCCAAGAAGAACTCCAACGTCATCGGGATCGTGGTCGGCAATGAGACGATCTACCGCGGCGAATTGAAGGTTGAGGAACTGCAGGAACTGATCCGCCGGGTGAAGCGGCAGGTCAATATTCCGGTGACGACCGGCGAGATCTGGAACATCTGGCGCGACAACCCGTCGCTCGCCTCCTCGGTCGATTTCATCGCAGCGCACGTTCTGCCGTACTGGGAAAACTTCAAGGATACGCAGGCCGTCGAGCAGGCCGTCTATATCTACGGCCTTCTGCGCGAGAATTTTCCCGGCAAACGCATCACCATCGCCGAATTCGGATGGCCGAGCGCCGGCTACAACCTGCGCAACGCCGAGCCCGGCCAGTTCCAGCAAGCCGTCGTGCTGCGCAATTTCGTTGCCCGCGCCCAAGCCATCGGCATGGACTACAACATCGTCGAAGCGATCGATCAGCCGTGGAAGTATTTTGAAGGCAGTGTCGGCCCTTACTGGGGAATTCTTGATGCATCGCGCGAACCGAAATTCGCGTGGTCCGGCCCGGTCGTCAACGAGAACTACTGGAAGCTCGCCACCATCGCGGTCCTGGTCGGCATTCTGCTGTCGCTGCCTATCGTCCGCCTGTTCAGACCGACAGTGATGCAAGCGACAGTCCTCTCGGCGACCGCAAATCTCGTCGGCGCGTGGGTGGCCACGATCTTCGCCTATTGGACCGCGCATTACTTCGTGTGGGGATCGGCTTTCGCCTTGATCCTCGGCCTGACCTTGCTGGTGCCGCTGGTTCTGATCGCCATGGCGCGGGTCGAGGAAATCGCAACCATCGCTTTCGGCCGTGCGCCGGCGCGCCTGATTGCGACCGGCCTGCCCGCCCCCGCGGACGGAATCTTTCCAAAAGTTTCAATTCATGTTCCGGCCTATTTCGAGCCGCCGGAAATGCTCAAGCAGACGCTCGATGCTGTCGCACAGCTGGATTACCCGAACTTCGAATGCGTGGTGATCATCAACAACACGCCCGACCCTGCGTTCTGGCAACCGATTCAAGATCATTGCCGCGCGCTTGGCGAGCGTTTCGTGTTCATCAACGCCGAGAAGGTCAAAGGCTTTAAGGCCGGTGCGCTGCGCATTGCCATGGAACGCACCGCGCCTGATGCCGAGATCATCGGCATCATCGACGCCGATTACGTCGTCACACCGGACTGGCTGAAAGACCTCGTCCCGGCCTTCGCCGACCCGCGCGTCGGCCTCGTGCAGGCGCCGCAGGATCATCGCGATCAGGACCGCTCGCTGATGCACTACGCCATGAATGGCGAGTATGCCGGCTTCTTCGACATCGGCATGGTGCAGCGCAACGAATTCAACGCCATCATCGTCCACGGCACCATGTGCCTCATCCGCCGTTCGGCGATGGACATGGCGGGCGGCTGGGCCGGCGATACCATCTGCGAGGATACCGATCTCGGCCTTGCCATTCAGGAACACGGCTGGCTGACGCATTACAGCAACAAGCGCTACGGCTACGGCTTGCTGCCCGACACCTACGAGGCGTTCAAGAAACAGCGCCATCGCTGGGCCTATGGCGGCTTCCAGATCGTCAAAAAGCATTGGCGGCGGTTTCTGCCCGGCGCGAGCCGGCTGACACCCGACCAGAAGCGCGAGTTTTCGCTCGGTTGGCTGAACTGGCTGGGCGCGGAAAGCCTCGGTGTTCTGGTGGCAATCCTCAACCTGATCTGGGTGCCGATCGTGGCCTTTGCCGACATCGCCATTCCGGACAAGATCCTGACGCTTCCGATCATCGCGGCCTTCGTCGTCACCCTGATCCATTTCGTGGCGCTCTATCGCCTGCGCGTGCCGATCAAGCTCGGTCAGATGTTTGCCGCGATGTTCACGGCGATGTCAGTGCAGTGGACGGTGTCGCGCGCCGTTGCCGACGGCCTGATCAAGGATCATCTGCCGTTCGCCCGCACCTCCAAGGGCGGCCTGTCGCTACTGTCGGTCGAGTTCCAGGCGTTCTGGGAGGCGGTGATCGGCGTGCTGCTGCTGGTCGGCGCGGCCGTGCTGGTGGTGATGAACTCGTTCAAGGAAATCCGCGAAATCTATATCTTCGCGTTCGTGCTGGTGCTGGAAAGCCTGCCGTTCCTCGCCGCCGTCGGCATCGCGCTTCTGGAAAACTCGCGCATCAATGCGTTCGCGTTCTGGCGCAACGCCCGCATCCGCTCGGCGGAGCTGATCGGGTTGCGGCCGCTGTCGCTGCCGACTCCGGTGGCTCCACCTGCCAGCGTCAGTGTCAGGGCGGATCTGCAGGCCGACCGGAGTTGAACCAGCCTGCCGTCTTGCTGGATTGGCGTGAAATGTTGGGTTGATCGGTTGGGTTGATCGGTTGGGTTGATCGATCGGGATCAATGGTGAGCGCGGTGGGACTCGAACCCACGACCCCATGATTAAAAGTCACGTGCTCTACCGCCTGAGCTACGCGCTCACGTGGGCCGCTGTGTAGGGGGCGGACACCATCGGGTCAATAGCGCGCAGCGCCCATCCCGCTCCAGTGGAAAACCCTGATTTGGCTGAATATTCAGCTGCTTCGGACACCACCCTCAGAACGCACAAACGCCGGGAGCAAGCGCGGGACGATAACTATCTCCGGTGCCGCTTCACACGGCGAGTGCGCGGGCGGTCTGGCTCTTGTTGCCGATACTGTTCTTGATAGCGCTTGCGCGATTCCGCCAGCGCGCGCTGATAACCCGGACTGTTCATGAAATCGCCGCCGCCGCGCCGCGCCGATGCCGGCGTTGTTGCGGGAAACAAGATCAGCAAAGCGAAGGCAGCAAGACACAATTTCCGCATGTGCGCCGTCCAATCGTGAGCCGCCAGCATGCCATGAGGAATTTTAAAAGTCTCAGGATACACTTGGGTTCCGCAGAGAATACGATCACATCTTTTGCGGAATTTGTTGCATCGCTCGCTTCATTGCAGGCAGCTTGTGGAAACGTTGCCTTAAACGCGCCAACAACATTGACGTTACTCCCCATCGCAGCTGAATTGCGGTCTGGAGTACGCAATGACAAAAACAACCATGCCCGAAAATCGGGTTTTTCTGGACAGCGCCCGTGCCGAAATCGAGAAGCGCGTCGAAACCTTCAGACAACATCAAGCCAAGATGCAGGCAGAGCGCGAGAAGCGTTGGGCGCGCGTCATGAGCGAAGCTCGCGCGAGCCTGCATCGAAACGCCCCCTGACTCCGATCGTCCTGCTACCGTCAGAGATTTCTTGTGCGCGGCTTCACTCTGCGCGCAAATGCCGCCGCACGGACGCAATCGAGCTGCCGACCTCCGCGACACTCTTCAGCAGGCGATCGCGTGACACGCCGAGCCGCCTTGTTCCCACCGCCAACCACCGAGAATAGGCTCGCCACGGCAAATTCCGTGACCCGGACACTGCTGGATCGAGATCAACAAAGTCATCGCCGTCTTTTGAGGCAGAATGCTCGCTTCGTACATCGGTCAAACGCTATCCCTGATCGAAAACGCGTGGCAAAATAGTGCCTCGATGCGCTGGAGACAGCGCCCCGCGGGGACACGGGCTTGGTGATGTATAACGGACTCTATTCGATTCACGTCGTCACGCTCGACGGCCATGGCGGCAAAGGCAGCGGCGTGATCGCGTTTCAGAACGGCCGCATATTCGGTGGCGACGCATTCCTGTATTACAATGGCAGCTACGTTCTGACAGGCGCCAGTTTCAAGGGCGAGGTCGTTGTCAGCCAGCACACGAAGGCAATCGACATGAAGCCGTTATTCGGCGGCAGCGGCAGCAGCCAAAGCGCACAGCCCGTCGGCATCGGCGTATCCGGCACGTTGACCGAGACCGGCGGCGAAATAAACGGAGCTGCATTCCAGAACAAGCAAAGCCTGCTGTTTACGGCAACATTGAAAAAACTGATTTCGCTCGACTGAGCGAACCCGGCGGACCAACGGCGTCTACCAGCGCCACTGCCCTTCGTCGGTCCATCGTGACTGGTAACCCAGCATACGGTCGAGCACGGTCA
>JAKFUP010000150.1 GCA_021732625.1 Hyphomicrobiales bacterium | reverse complement strand
TCTCGATCCGGCGGAGTATCTCGCCAACAACGATGCGACGGATTTTTTCGAGAAAACCGGCGATCTGGTTCACACCGGCCCGACGATGACCAACGTCAACGATATCCGGGTGATTCTGGTGGGGTGACCGTCCTTCCGGGCCGCGCGAAGAACGCGCGTCTGAAGATGTGAGCTGAGATCAAAGCTCGCGTGCAATCTTCGCCAGCATCTGCACCAGCACAACACGATTGCTTTCGCCGAGCAGTTCGCTGAGCCGCGCCTCATGCTTGGCGGCAACCAGCTTCTTCGCACGCATCAGCGTCGCGCGGCCCTTGTCGGTCAGCATCAGGACATGCGAGCGCCGGTCGCTGGCCGAGCGCAGACGCACGCAGAGGCCGCGGCTTTCCAGACTGTCGAGCATGGTCACGAAATTGGGCCGCTGGATACCAAGCGTGCTGGCGACTTCGGTCTGGTTGCGTCCGGGGTTCTTTTCGATAAGCAGCAACACCGAGAACTGCGCCGGAGTGAGTTGCAGCGGCGTCATCACCCGCAAGAAGTCTTCAAAGACCCGCAGCTGCGCGCGCTTCAGCGAATAACCGAGCAGATCCGCCAGTTCGCCAAGGTTGGGCGGCAAATCCTCAGACGCTTCCGCAGCGGCTTTTGGCTGCATCCGCGCCGGCTTTACCCTGCTCGCCAGGGATTTTGTAACAACCATCGCTGCTCGCCCTGTCAAAATGCCTGCCACAGCAGGACGGTCTTGAGGTTATATTTGATAATTGTTATTCACTATATCAAATAGAGCGGGCAGAATTCAACTGGCCGCTGACAATCGCCGGCGGCGCGGCTCAATCGGCGCAAACCGGTACGGGAGAGGGCTCGAGGTTTGGATACAACGATTCTGCTGTTCCTGCTGCAGGACGGCATCACCAACGGTGCAATCTACGCGCTGCTCGGACTGGGCCTCGTGCTGGTGTTCGCGGTCACGCGCATTATCCTGATCCCACAGGGTGAATTCGTTACCTTCGGCGCGCTCACCTACGCCGCGCTGGCCGTTGGGCAGGTGCCTGGAACGGCGCGGCTGGGGGTGGTCCTCGGTCTTGTGGCGCTGGCGTTCGACCTGTTCGCGGCTCGCAACAATCTGACGGCCCGAGCCGTCGCGCGATCCGCCGCGGTCTACGCGGTTTTGCCGTTCGCCATTCTCGGTATCGCCAATGCTGTTGCAAGCCCGCAAAATCCGGCGGCTCTCAACTTCCTGCTCTCGCTCATCATCGTCGCACCGATCGGACTTTATCTCTATCGGATCGCATTCCAGCCGATCGCGCACGCGTCGGTTCTGGTTTTACTGATCGCTTCGGTCGGCGTGCATCTCGCATTGCAGGGATTGGGTCTCGTTTTCTTCGGGCCTGAGGGTCTGCGCGGGCCGCCGATTTCCGAAACAGCGGTGACGCTCGGCACCCTGCGCTTCACCGGCCAAAGCCTTGGTATCTACGCCACCACGCTAACGCTGATCGTGGCCCTATGGCTGTTCTTCGGCCGTACGCTGTATGGCAAGGCTCTGCGCGCGACCGCGGTTAACCGTCTTGGCGCACGGCTCGTCGGCATCCGCACCTCGTTGTCCGGACAGCTTGCGGTCCTGCTCGCCGCCGTGATCGGCGCAGTCTCGGGCATCCTGATCGTGCCGGTCACGACGATCTACTACGACACCGGATTTCTGATCGGCCTGAAGGGCTTTGTCGCTGCTATCATCGGTGGCCTTATCAGCTATCCGCTCACCGCGCTCGCCGCGGTACTGGTCGGCATCGTCGAGGCTTTCTCGTCGTTCTATGCCTCGAACTACAAGGAGGTCATCGTCTTCACCCTGCTGCTTCCGGTGCTGGTGCTGCGCTCGCTCGCCGCACCTGCCGTAGAAGAAGAAAAGGATTGAGGATGGCGCAGCGGCTTCCCATCGTTCTGTTCGCGCTGGTGATGGCGGTGCTCCCGTTCGTGCCTGGTATCCCGCCGTTCTGGATCGTGCTGCTCGACAACATCGGCCTCGCGGCGCTGGTCGCAATGGGTCTCGTGATTCTCACCGGCGTCGGCGGGCTGACGTCGTTCGGTCAAGCTGCGTTCTGCGGCTTCGGCGCCTACACCACGGCGATCCTCACGACATCCTATGGACTATCACCATGGCTCTCGCTGCCGGCGGCACTTGTCGTCAGCGGCATCGCGGCGGTTGTACTGGGACTGATGACGGTGCGGCTGTCGGGGCATTACCTGCCGCTCGGCACCATCGCCTGGGGCATCAGTCTTTTTTACCTGTTCAGCAAACTCGAACTCACCGGCCGCAACGATGGCATCTCCAGCATTCCGCCGCTCGCCATCGGTACGTTCGAGATGCGCAACCCGAACACAATCTATTTTGCGATCTGGCTGGCGGTTGTGGTGGCGGCGCTGATTACTGTCAACCTGCTCGATTCGCGCATGGGACGCGCGATCCGCGCGCTGCGGCGCGGGCACATCGCGGCGGAATCCTTTGGCGTCCAGACCGCACAAGCCAAACTGCTGGTGTTCATCTACGCCGCAGTACTGGCCGGACTTTCAGGCTGGCTCTATGCGCATTTCCAGCGCGCGGTGAACCCGACGCCGTTCGGCCCGCAAGCCGGCATCGAGTATCTGTTTGTCGCTGTACTCGGCGGCGCCGGTTATGTCTGGGGCGCAGTGCTCGGCGCAGGCATCGTCACGGTCCTCAAGGAAATCTTGCAGAGCTATCTGCCGCTGCTGTTCAAGAACGAGACGCAGTTCGAAATTGTCGTATTCGGAGTCCTTCTGGTGGCTCTGTTGCAGCTCGCGCCGAACGGCTTGTGGCCGCGGCTGTTGGCGCTATTGCCGCTTACACCGCGCGGCCAGCAACCGCAGCCTGCGGCCGCCCTTCCTGCGCGTGAAATTGACACC
Source organism: Hyphomicrobiales bacterium (assembly GCA_021732625.1). Lineage (GTDB taxonomy): Bacteria > Pseudomonadota > Alphaproteobacteria > Rhizobiales > Xanthobacteraceae > SG-bin9. The sequence goes on along the minus strand of JAKFUP010000150.1, from coordinate 22,765 downwards.
GCCAGCACAGGCCCGTTACTGACAATCGACAAAGCCCGCAAACAGTTCGGCGGTGTGCTCGCCGTCAACGACGTCAGCTTCGAGGTCGGCAGGCGCGAGATCGTAGCCCTGATCGGGCCTAATGGCGCGGGCAAGAGCACGACGTTTAATCTTGTCACCGGCGTGCTGACCACAACATCCGGGCGCGTCTCGATTCTCGGGCAAGACACCACCGACACTCCGCCGCAGCAAGTCGTGAGGCTTGGCGTCGCGCGCACGTTCCAGCATGTGAAGCTGGTGCCAGACATGACGGTGCTGGAGAACGTCGCGATCGGCGCGCATCTGCGCGGCCATGCCGGCGCTATCGCCAGCATGCTACGGCTCGATCGTGCCGACGAAGCGAAGCTGCTCGCGGAAGCGGCTCGTCAGATCGCGCGTGTCGGCCTCACCGATCAGATGCATCAGCTCGCAGGCTCACTCTCGCTCGGCCAGCAGCGCATCGTCGAGATCGCCCGCGCGCTGTGCGCCGATCCGGTTCTTCTGCTTCTGGACGAGCCTGCGGCTGGTTTGCGCCACAAGGAAAAGCAACAGCTTGCCGAATTGCTGAGGCAGTTGCGGGATGGTGGCATGTCGGTGCTGCTGGTGGAGCACGACATGGGCTTCGTCATGAATTTGGCGCAGCGCATCGTCGTGCTCGATTTCGGCACCAAGATCGCGGAAGGCACACCCGAGACGATCAGAACCAATCCTGATGTGATCCGCGCCTATCTCGGAGGCACCGCATGAGCGCGCTGCTCGATATCCGCGATGTGTCGGTCGCCTACGGCAAGGTGGAGGCGGTACGCTCGGTGTCGCTTACCATCAACGATGGCGAAATCGTTACCATCATCGGTGCCAACGGCGCGGGCAAGACGACATTGCTCAACGCTGCGATGGGAATTTTACCGCTCAAAGGCAGCGTCGTCTTTGCCGGACCGGAAATCGCGAAACTTGATATCGAGGATCGCGTCGCCGCAGGCCTCGCACTGGTGCCGGAGCATCGCGAGCTGTTCGCGAGCATGACCGTCGAAGAAAATCTGCAACTCGGCGCTTTCCGTGCGCCAAAGGAAACCGCCGCATCATTCGAGCGAGTCTATGAGTTGTTTCCGAAATTGAAAGAGCGGCAGTGGCAGTTGGCCGGCACGCTCTCCGGCGGCGAGCAGCAGATGCTCGCAATGGGCCGCGCGCTGATGGGCCGCCCGCGCCTGTTGATGCTGGACGAGCCGAGCCTCGGTCTCGCCCCGCGCATCGTCGCGGATATCTTCAAGATCATCGGCGATTTGAAGGCCGCCGGCGTAGCCGTGTTGCTCGTTGAGCAGAACGCAAAAGCCGCGCTCGAAATTGCTGACCGCGCTTATGTCATGGAGCTCGGCGAATTCGTGCTCGACGGACAGGCCAGCGCGATTGCAACCGATCCGCGCGTGGTCGCGAGCTATCTGGGTTTTGGGGCGGACGCCAAAACCACCTGAAAGACAAGACCGCCTAGAGAAATGCCCGGCACCAGGTTGGGGTGCCGGGCATTTGCTGATTGAAGTAATTGCGGCGGTTAATTGATGACGACGTATTTGCCGTCCTTCACCGTCAGCAGGATGCGCGAGCGCTCGTCAACGCCATAACGATCCTTTTCGGTGAAGTTATAGACCGCCTGGCTCGCCGCAATGTCGCGCTCGCTCAGCAGTGCCTTGCGGATCGCTTCGCGAAACTCAGGCGTGCCGGGCTTTGCTTCCTTGAGCGCAGCCGGAACGACGCGCTTCAGCACTTCGAAAGCGTCGTAGCCGTGGCCCGCGAACTGGCTCCGGCTATTGGCGCCGTATTTGCCCTCATACGCAGTGTTGAGCGCCTGCCCTGGCTTCTTGGTGAGCGCCGAGTCCGGCTGGCCTTCGGGTGACATCACCGGTCCAGACGCCATGATGACGCCTTCAGCGGATTTTCCGGCGATGCGGATGAAGTCCATACTTGCAGCGCCGTGGGTCTGATAGATCAGTCCCTTGTAGCCGCGCTCGCGCAAAGCGGATTGCGGCAAGCCGGCTGCCGTGCCGGACGCGCCGATCAGGATCGCGTCGGGATTGGCCGCGACGAGCTTGAGCACCTGACCCGCCACAGAGGTGTCGGTTCGCGCAAAGCGCTCCTCGGAGGCAAGCTGAAGACCGCCGCTAACGCCCTGCGCCTTGAAATCATTCAGCCACAGATCGCCGTAGGAATCCGAGTAACCGATATAGCCGACGGTCTTCACGTTATTCTTGGCCATGTGCTGGTACAGCACCTTGCCCATCACCGGGATCGGCTGCGGCAACACGACCGTCCATTTCACCCGCGCGTCTGTCACCGGCATCGGAGCCAGTGCGAAATGCGGAATGCCTGCCTCATTGGCGACTGTCGACACCGCAATGGTCGATGGAGTCAGCGAGGAGCCCATGATGATATCGGCCTTGGTCTCGGTCACGAAACGGCGCGCGTTCGTCGTCGCCGCGGTCGGATCGCCTGCGTCATCGAGAACGGTCGTCTTGATCTTGACCCCACCGATTTCTGTCGGCACGAATTCAAGTGCATTGCGCTCCGGAATGCCGAGAGCAGCACCCGGCCCCGTCGTGGTGATCGAGATGCCGATATTGATCTCGGCGGTCTGCGCAACTACAGCGCCCGAAAGCGCCACCGACGCAACGACAGCCGCGGCGGATAAAACAGAGTGCTTCAAAACAGTATGCTTCATTTTAATTCCTCCCAATTGATCAGGTTTGTACCCCGCTTTAGCGCGGGTTTGTGTGTGTCCGGTTGTAACGACCCGGAATTCCTGTAGCGTCCGGCTTGCCAGCTTTTGCCATTTCGCCTAGCGCATGTCGATGACGATGGTCTCCTGCGGCAACGTATCGGAATAGAGACTTTCGACCACTGCGGCACGATGCTCCAGCACCGCGCGCTGGTTGACCGAGCCCTTGTCTGTGATTTCGCCGCGATCGATTGACAACGGCGTGTCGAGCAGAATGGCCCGCCGGATCCGGGTGGACGAGCCGGTCGCCTCGTGCGCGAATTGTGCGAGTCGCCCGCGAAACGCATTGCGCACCGAGACATCAGCGGCAATGGCCGCCATATCGCTCACCTCAAGGACAGGATTGATCGTGCGGCAACCGTCCGGATCGAGGATCACCAGTGCAGCCAGCTCATCGCGGTTGATGCCTGCGATCACCACATCGCGCACCAACGGCGCGGTCGCCGCGACAAACTTCGCACGCAGCGGACCAACGCTGACCCACGTCCCGCTTCCTAGCTTGAAGTCCTCGGTGACCCGGCCGTCGAAATCAAAGCCTGCGTGCAGGTTGTCCGGATCGGCCGGACGCAGCGCATCGCCAAAGCTGTAGTAGCCTTCATCGTCGAACGCCTTCGCGGTCAACTCCGGCTGACGCCAGTAACCGGGCATCACGTTCGGACCCTTGGCGCGAACTTCGAGCTTGCCGTTGTTCGGCACCAGCTTGGCGTCATTGCCGAGCACCGGCAGCCCGACATGACCGGAGCGGCTGGTCAGCGGCGTCACCGACATGAAGAACGGCGAGGTTTCCGTGGCACCGAGGCCGGTCAGCATCGGCACGCGCGCCCCAGTTTCTTGGACCGCGATCTCGTCGAGGCTTTTCCAGACATAGTCCGAGAGTGCCGCGCCCGAGAAGAACATCGCCTGCAGGCGGCTGAAGAAGGTTTGACGCAGCGCCTTGTCCTCGCGCAAGAACGGCAGCAGCGACTCGTAGCCCTTCGGCACATTGAAATAGACCGTCGGCGCAATCTCGCGCAGGTTGCGCACTGTCTCGCTGATGCCAGCCGGTGTCGGCTTGCCCTCGTCGAGATACATCGAGCCGCCATTGAACAGCGTCAGGCCGATGTTGTGATTGCCGCCGAAGGTGTGATTCCACGGCAGCCAATCGACGATGACAGGCGGTTCGTCCTTGAGGAACGAAAGCGTCTCGCGGATCATCACCTGATTGGCGCAGATCATGCGCTGGGTGTTGACGACGGCTTTGGGCAGTCCGGTCGAACCCGACGTCAGCAGAAACTTTGCGATCGTATCGGGGCCGATGGCACGGTGCGCGTCGTCGAGCGCAACACTCGGCGGCGCTGCGATCAATTCGCTGAGCAATGTGACCTTGCGGCCTTCGACGCTGCCGGTGGATGCCGCGATTTCAGTCGCTGGGTCGACGTTCGCGCGTAATGCATCCGCAAACAGCGTGGCATTTTCAGCAAACACCAGACCCGGCGTCAGCAGCTTCACGATGTGGGCGAGCTTGCCGTAATCTTTCGACACCAGCGAATAGGCCGGCGACACCGGGCAGAACGGTACACCGGCGTAGAGCGCGCCAAACGCCATCAAGGCGTGATCGATCCCGTTGCCGGACAGGATCAGGAGCGGCCGCTCCGCAGACAGCTTGCGAGCCAGCAACGACGAGGCGATGGCGCGCGCCGTCGTCAGCAATTCCACATAAGTGATCTGGCGCCAGCGCTCGCCTTTGCGTTCCGCCATGAAGATGCGATTCGGCGTGGCGTCCGCCCAATGATGTAACCGGTCGGTGAAGCGAACCGGATAGATCTCCAGCCGTTGCTTCGGACGCAGATCAATTGTGCCATCAGCGCGATATGAAATATCGACTTCGGGTATACCGAACGAGATCGGGCGCAACGGCGCATCGATAGTGCGCGGCGCTGAGACTTTGGACGGACCGGTCATGCTCACGCTCAGGCGCCAGGACGGACTTTGGCCGTCTTGCGATCGAGAAAGTCGCGGATGCGGGCCTTTGCTTCCTTGTCGCTCTGCGCCACGGTTGCCATCAGCGATTCCATCAGCAGTCCGGTTTGCGGATTGGCCTCCGCGATCATCGGCAACGCTTGCAGCACGGCGAAATTCGTCAGCGGCGCGTTCGCCGCGACCTTCTCAGCAAGCTCCAGTGCTTTCGCAAGCGCTCCGCCCTCTCCGGTCAGATATTGCGTGAAGCCGTAAGCTGAGCCTTCAGCAGCCGGATAGACCCGGCCAGTCAGCATCATGTCCATCATGCGTGCCACGCCGATCAGCCGCGGCAGCCGCACCGATCCGCCACCGCCAACGAAGATGCCGCGCTGGCCTTCCGGCAACGCGAAGTAGGCACTCGGCTCGGCGACGCGAATGTGCGCAGCGCAAGCCATCTCAAGACCGCCGCCGATCACGGCACCCCTGAGCGCCGCAATCACCGGCACGCGGCAGTACTGAATCCGATCGAACGTGCGGTGCCACATCTGCGAGTGAACAAGACCTTCGGTCGCGTCGCGCTCGCTCAGTTCTGAGAGATCAAGGCCTGCGGAAAAATGATCGCCAATGCCATGCAGAACCACGCAACGCACATCCGCCGAGAGCGTTGCAAAGCAGGCGTCAAGCTCGGCAATCAATCCGTCGTTCAAGGCGTTACGCTTGGCTGGACGATTGAGGCCCACCACCAGAACGGGCCCGCGCACCTCGATGGCAAGCAATCCGCCGATTCCATCCGGCCTTACTGCACTGGCGTTCGCCATTAATAGACCCCAGGTTTCCGCCCATCTTCTTAATTAGTTATATAATATAACTATCTGGCGGGAGTCAATCAGCGAGCGCCTTCCACAGCGAGCATCCGGGACTTGATCCGGGCAAACACCGTCATCTTGATGGTGCGACCGGACGCCGGTTCGATTGACTTGGCCCAAGCTTACGCCGCCGGAACCAGAGGATTCGCCGGCGGCAGCCAGATAGGCACTTTTCAGACTGACGGCTAGTCCTGCGCAAGCACAACAGTCGTGATCGCCGACGATGTCGTCGTTGCACCGAGTGCGAGCCCAGCAGCAATGTCGTGCGCACTCTTATTGACGTTCTTCCTGAACCGCGAGCTTGTTGGCAAACAGCCCTTTTCCCGTACTGTTATATGCTATAAGCATCTTTACAAGAGTGCGCGTATGCGTGCGGTGCGGCAGTATAGTGCGCAAGCAGGTTGCCAGAAAAGTGCCGCTAATCCGGCAGCAATCGCCGAAAATCCTCTGGGAGAGATCGTTGCGGACACAAGTCGCCATCATCGGATCAGGCCCGGCCGGATTGTTGCTTGGGCAACTACTCGATTGTTATGGCATCGATAATGTGATCCTGGAACGCAAGGACCGCGAATACATACTGGGACGAATCCGCGCCGGCGTGCTCGAACAGGGCACCGTCGGATTGCTGGAAGAAGCAGGCGTCGCCGAGCGGTTGCACCGCGACGGACTGGTCCATGACGGCGTGGAACTTTGTTTCGGCGGTAGCCGTTATCGGATCGACATGAAAGCCGCGACCGGCGGCAAGACCATGGTGGTCTACGGCCAGACCGAGGTCACACGCGACCTGATGGATGCTCGCCTCAAGGTCGGCCGGGAGACAATCTACGATGCTGGCGACGTCAGCCTGCATGATTTCGGCACCGACCAACCGAAAGTTCGCTACGTCAAAGACGGCAAGACCCGTGAGGTCGCCTGCGATTTCATCGCCGGCTGCGACGGTTTCCGCGGCGTCAGCCGTCTCAGTGTCCCGACGGAAGCGATCAGGATGTTTGAGCGGATCTATCCGTTCGGCTGGCTCGGAATTCTCTCCGATACACCGCCGGTTTCACCTGAGCTGATTTACACCAATCATGAGCGCGGCTTTGCCCTGTGCTCGATGCGCTCCGCGACCCGCAGCCGCTATTACGTGCAGTGTACCAATGACGACCATGTCGATAACTGGTCGGACGACCGATTCTGGGACGAATTGCGTCGCCGCCTCGATCCAAAAGCGGCAGCGGGCATCGTCATCGGCCCGTCGATCGAGAAGAGCATCGCGCAGCTCCGCAGCTTTGTCGCCGAACCGATGCGTTTCGGTCGATTGTTTCTCGCAGGCGATGCCGCGCACATCGTGCCGCCGACCGGCGCCAAGGGCCTCAATCTCGCAGCCAGCGACGTCCGCTACCTGTCACATGCTCTTCGCGAATTCTACAACGAGCGATCCCATGCAGGCATCGATGGCTATTCTTCAAAGGCGCTGGCGCGGGTGTGGAAGGCCGAGCGTTTTTCGTGGTGGATGACCTCGATGTTGCACCGTTTTCCGGACACCGATGAATTCAGCGCCCGCATCCAGCTCGCAGAGCTGAACTATCTCGTCAGCTCGCAGGCGGCGACCGCAGCCATGTCCGAGCAATATGTCGGCCTGCCCTACTGATCGCGGTATCCACATCGCCGAACTGATCCCGGCGATGCAGATGCACGATGAAAGAATCATATGCGGCGTCAGACGCCGCTGACACCGTTCATGAAGATCTGTGTGAACGGCTTCGCCAGGAGATCGCCGAGTTTCGGCACGATCTCCTTGATATGCGGCGTGACCATGTGAGCTTCGAGCGCGGCCTTGTCGGTCCACTTTTCATAAGTGAGGAAACGGCCCGGCTCGTTCTGAACCTCCAGCAGCGCATAAAGCTGGCAGCCGGGCTCGGTGCGAGATTTGATGGCGAACGGCTCCAGCAAAGCGCGCAAGTCGTTGGCTTTCTCCGGCTTGGCAACGATCTCGGCAATGACGAAGAATCCAGGCGTCGCTGCCTGCGCGAACGAAGGTCCGATAACGCTCATCAACGTGGCTGCGGCCATCCCTTGCGTGAATGCGCGCCGGTCTGATTCTGACATGATGTTCTCCCTTGCCGGTGCACGCCAAGATCATCATCGATCGTATACTGATCGTGCCTCCATAGCTTCTTGGACTCTTTGCCGACCGGCTGAGTAAACCACAGACAACGATGTCTGCGGTAACAACATGCTGAGCTTCAATTGTTGCGCTGCAGTCTTATCCTTATAAACTGAGGCGCAACATCAAACAGGTTCCATTATGAGCGGGCACGATATCCCTTACGGTTTCGAGCGGCATTTCCGCCAGAGCCCACTGACCGAGCCTTGGGAGCCGCTCTATTCGAAAAGCACAGCGGATGCGGTCATCATCGGATTGTGGCTGGCCGCGCCGCATACCAATTCTCGCGGCTTCGTCCACGGCGGGCTGATCGCGGCGCTCGCCGACAATGCGATGGGATTGAGTTGCGGCGTCAAGCTGGGCGGTGGCGCGCGGCTTGTGACCATCAGCCTCGGAGTCGATTTTCTTGGCACCGCACGGCCCGGGCAATGGCTTGAGATCGGCACCAACTTCGTCAAGACCGGCGGCACCATCTGCTTCGCGCAGAGTCTCATCACCGCCGACGGCACACCGTGCGCCCGCGCCAACGGCACGTTCCGAATCGTTAGCCAGCAGACGGCGGTTTAGGATTATTCCTAAAATTGAAATAATGCCTACCGGGCTGGGCTATTGTACCGATCTCCACACCTACCTATTTTCTCGTTAGAGGTTGAGGACATTTCCGTGGCACAGCAGATTTATTCAAGCGACGTCGCCTTCACACCCGCAGTGAAGGCAATTCAGGCGCGAAAGGGGTCGCGCAAAAGCTATGCGCACGTCGAGGAGAGCGGCGGCTGGCGCACCGAGGTCGATTCAGGACTGGCGGAATTTATCGCTGCGCAGACCAGCTTCTTTCTAGCGACAGCCAACGCCGAAGGTCAGCCCTACATTCAGCATCGCGGCGGCCCGGCCGGCTTTCTCAAGGTGCTCGACAAGAGCACGCTGGCGTTCGCGGATTTTAGCGGCAACCGTCAATACATTACGCAGGGAAATCTGGTTGAGAATCCAAAAGCACATATTTTCCTGATCGACTATGTCAACCGGCAGCGGGTCAAGATCTGGGGCGAGGCGCGCGTTGTCGAGGACGATCCCGCACTGACGTCATCGCTGATGCCACAGGGTTACAAGGCGAGACCGGAGCAGGTCATTCTGTTCAAGATCGCCGCGTGGGACAAAAACTGCCCGCAGCACATTCCGCAGAAGATCGATCTCGCCGATATTGTTGAAGTCATAAAGGACCGCGAGCAGCAAATTGCGGCCTTGAAAGTACAGGTCGAGGAACTGACCCGGCGCTTGTCAGAGAGCGGCAGCTCAGCTAGCCAGTGAGCATCTGGCGCGGCAATATCTGCCGCGGCCTTCGTCCATACGGACCATCCGATTTTGACCGCCACCCAAACCAATCCCTGCACGACATGCGGCGCCTGCTGCGCCTATTCGAGCAATTGGCCGCGCTTCACCACGGAAGATGACGACGCGCTCGATCTTATTCCATTGGACTATGTCAACGATCGCCTGTCCGGCATGCGATGCGACGGCGATCGCTGCACAGCATTGAAAGGCAAGATCGGCGATGTCACGGCATGCGGGATTTACGAGGTGCGGCCGGAGGTGTGCCGCATCTGTCTGCCAGGCGATGACGAATGCACGATGGCGCGGCGCAAGTTCGGGCTTGCGCGGATCGAAGGACAAACAGTCAGTTAGAGCAGATCAGGCCGGGACGGCGCCCGTGAAATCTTCGTCGATGGCATCGTCTTCCATCGGCTGAACGACGCTGAGGGGTTTGGTCGAAAGCGTGATCGACTTGCGATTGCTGTAGCCGCTGCGAGCGACCGGAGCTGCTGTTTCCCGCGACATCGCAAACAGCATCGAGCCGACGCGGCCGCCTATTCTCACCAGATCGAGCTCTTCGCAGGTCGATGCGATGGCAACGCCCATCGTATGCAGATGGCTGCGCTTGTAACAGTAGAGCGCAAGCATCGCCCGTACATCCGGGGCGACGCTCGCGACCAACATTGGGAGACCGTTTTCGCTCGCTCGATAGAGTTGACCGAGCATGTCGTCACCGACGGGGCAGGCATCATTTTCGAAGGCGCTACGTCCAGACCACATGGCAATTCTCCTGAAAAGAGAATGCAACCCAAAATCCTAACGAGGAGTTAACCACGGCACCAATGCGATTTCAGGGACGCTTGAATTGCTACGCCGAATCAGTTCCGGACCAACCGACCAGGCGGTCCAGACACCGATTTGGCCGCCTGGAAGTGCCGGAGTAAACCAAAAAAATCCTTCCGCCACAGCTACATCGACGCCTGCGACCTTGCCCCCGCAGGCGGCTCGGATATGCTGGTTCCCACTGGGCAGGAACCAGCAGCCGTGAATTTCTTTCGCAAGCGCAACAAGGCAGCTGTCGGGACCGACGATGAGCACCAATAACCGGTCGCCTCGCAGGCTCGGCAACAGGGCGCAGATTCTGCTGTTCATCCTGCTGACCGTGATCCTCACCGGCGCAACGGTGTGGGGCGCTCGCACCTGGTTCAAGCGAAGCGACAATATGACAATCGCGATCGGCGACGCGAATGGCATCGAGGCGAAATTTGCGGCCAAGCTTTCGTCCGTGCTGGCGGCCAGCGGCTCCCGAATCCGCCTGACGCCGGTATCGAGTCCAGACGGAAGCAGCAGGGCGACAACCCGGTTCGACCGGCGTCAGGCCGACCTCGCGGTGCTGCGGACCGACGCGGTAATTCCAAGCCGCGCCCGCGCTATCGCTGTTCTGGATCGTGACCTCGTACTCCTGATCAGCAAGAAGACAAAGCTGACGACGATCGCATCACTCAAGAATCAGAGGATCGCCGTCCGCGGCGCCGACGATAACAACGAAAATCTGTTGCGCGGCGTCTTGGCCGCTTACGAGACGCCAAACAGCGCATTCAAGCTTCAGACCGTGCCCGCCGATGCCTCGCTCGAAAAGCTGCTGTTGAAGGACGGCTTTGGCGCGGTTCTGATCGTCGATCATCTGTCAGTGATCGCGCGGGACAAACGCTACGAACAGTTCGCCAAGCAGCACGGCGGCTTCACCCTGAATGGAATCGACGACGCCAAGGCAATCGAGCGCCGCGTGCCTGGGATTTCTTCGGAGACGATCGAAGAGCGCCTGCTATCGGCCGCGCCCGCTATCCCTGACGATGATATCACCACGATCGGCTGGCAGTGGATCCTGGTGGCTCAGGCCAAGTTGCCGGAAACCCGGATCGTCGAGCTTGCCCGCGCGCTGTTCGAAAACAAATCCGATCTCGCGCTCGCTGACGGTTTTGCCAGCAAGATCGAACCTGCCGATACTGACAAGGACGCGTTGATCGTCGCTCATCCCGGCGCCGTGCAATACATCAACGACGAGACCAAGTCGTTTTCGGAGCGCTACAGCGACCTGTTGTACCTTGCGCTCGCCGCAGCCAGCATCATCGGTTCGATATTCGTTGGACTCTACACGGCATTCACCCGAACCGCGCCAGAGAAGGCCGGGCAACTTTCAGCCGAGGTGATCGAGATCGGCCAGAAGATTGGTGCAACTGAGACGATCGCAGATCTCGAAGCGGTGCACGACGAACTCGAGGCTCTTCTCATGCATGTGTTGAACGGCCTGCAGGACGGCAGCATCAGCCCTGACGGCATGGAAACATTCAGGCTAGGTTATGAGTTCGTCCGCGATAGCCTTGGGCTTCATCGCCAGCGATTGACGCGAGCAGAGAGCACGTTCACTGAACGTCCGCCATCCGGCAAACTCGCCGCGCGGACCTGAACCTAAGCTACCGGGACGGCCGCATGCGCAGTCTGGCGCGCGAGGACATCCTCGATAACCTTGCGCAGCGCGGCGCCCGTAGGATCGGAGGCCGCAGCCACCCGCGCCTCCGCCAATGCCGCAGTCAGATCGGCAATCTGTTGCTTGCCATCGAACACCGGCTTGGCGAGAGAATCGATCAGCAAATGCCAGTTCGCCATTGTCTGGCTGTAACGCCTGCCGTAGCCGTGAATGATCTGCGCGGATGCCACGACTTCGAGCACCGCCTCTGGCCGCTTCACCAGCGCGCGGTCGATCATGTGCAGCCAGCGCTCCACGGCGGCGCGCTCCTTCGGATAGCGCACCGAGCGCAAACGAAAGCGGCGAAACCACGCCAGCAATCGCAGTGCGCGGATTCCGACGGATCCGCTGATGTCGAGCCAGACCGGGACCTGAACGTCTTGCCAGCCAACCATCTCGACAACCGGGATCAGGGAGTCCGCAACCATTCTCGGCAGCAGGGCAACAACTTCCGTAAGCGAGAAACGGATGAACCGCGCCCCGGCCCTGATGTCAGGATCGGGCGGCGCACCGTTGACCTCCGCCAGCCTGCGCTGCGCGACCCTGATCGGATCGCGAAACGCCATCCGCGCCGCCAGCAGCCGGGCGATATCAGCATGCAGGGCAGCATCGATCTCGGGCCGGCCCATGAATCTGCTGATGCGATCCACGTAGAGATCGGCATAACCGACGCTTTGATAGTCGAGCATCTGGTGGATACCGGCTTCCACCACGGGCACAACCCCTGACTCAAGGCCGTCCGGCACAGGTGGCGGAGTACGATCCTCGGGCTTTCGTAACGCACTGATCGCCGAGCGAATCGGTTTCAGCCGCGCCCTGACCCTGACTTTTGGAATCTTGACCATCAAGCAGGTCCGGCGGCCGGCTTCGGTTCGTTGCGTTCGGCGAGCCGCGCTTCAGCGCGCGCGAGGTTCTGGAACAGCCGCGCACTCGCCAGCCGCAGGAAGTAGAATCCGAAGGCCGGATTCTGCACATACAACTCCTCGACTTGACGATAGGTCACCGCAAGAATGAGGCCACCCTCGATGCATTCCAGCGTCTGGGTGCGCTTGTTGGAGGGGGAGAGCATTCCGAGTTCGCCAACGATGGCGCCATTGGGCAACTCGATGCCGGATTCAACCAACTGATAACGGCCGCTGACGATGTAGAACATGTCCTCGGCTTTCTCATCTTTGTAAAACAGCACTTCGCCCGTTCGGCAAGGCCGCTCGGTCATGAACGGTTTGAGCCAATCCATCGACAGATCGCTGTTCACCGATTGCTTCACGTCACGCACGAGCTGCAGCATCTGATGCAGGCGATAGGAGTTCAGCGGCAGCAACAAGGCGTGCAGCAAAACAGTCCAGTAATGAGCCGAGAAATATGACACCACGATCAGGACGATGTTGGTGAGGATGCCAAAGACGCGCAGCGGAATCATCGTGCGCATGGTGTAGGTCGCGACAACGAAAACCGATGCGAATGCCTGGCCGACTTGCTGAATGGCTTGTGCTTCCATGGACGTTGATCCGTCTTCCGAGCTGAGGTGAACTGATATGACTTCGGGGTTTGCCGCAATTACGATTATAGAGGCAACCTCGCCCTTCGCCAGCGACGCCTTGTGACAGCCACCTGGCCAATCCAACCCGGAGGGTAGACGACCCAGATCGTTGACGGCAAAAGCCGGGAGGAGCAACCTGACGGTACACACCCGGACCAGCGAAGCTGGCCATCATTGATGCCATCAGCCTTACATGCCCAAGCTTTACATGCCGAAGCCCCCTGTTCTTGCGGTTTTCGAGAGGTTCGCGACGGTCACAGCCGACAAGGCAATGACCCGGGCGAGCTATTTTGCCGTCACCATCGGCCTCGCGGGATTGACCATCCTGACGACCGAGCCGGCCTACGGAATTTCGCACTGGTGGGTGGAAGGACTGCTGCGGGCAGCATTGGTCTTTTTTGTCTGGGAATGGCTGATTCGTCTGATCTACGCCTTCCGCGCCGGACAATGGCGCACCTACGCTCTTTCAGGGCGCGGGCTGATCGATGCCGCATCCGCCGTCGCCGTTCCCGCAGCACTCGCGCTTGGCGCGCAACCGCAGTCAGCCTGGCTTTTCGGCGTGCTGTGGATGCTGAAGGCCGTTCCGGAGATCGCCGGCTTACAGCAGCTGCGCCGGGTTCTGGTGCAGGAGCGCGGCCCGCTGCTCAGCGTGTTGGCGATTTTCATGATGGTCGTGTTCATGTCATCGGCCCTGCTGCATGTGCTGGAGCGTGAAGCACAGCCGGTAGCCTTCGGAAGCCTGCCTTCGACCCTGTGGTGGGCGGTAGTGACCATGACCACGACCGGCTACGGCGACGTGGTGCCGATCACACCGCTCGGCCGTATCGTCGCGGCGATGGTGATGATCTGCGGGCTCGGTATCTTTGGACTATGGACCGGTATTCTCGCCACCGGCTTTGCCGCCGAAACCAAACGTCACAATTTTCTGCGCACATGGGAAACCGTGAGCAAGGTACCGTTCTTCAACTCACTCGGTTCCGTCGCCATCGCCGACGTCACCAACATGCTTCGCCGTATCGAGGTGCCGCGCAAGACCATGATTATTCGCAAGGGGCTGGTTGGTGACTGCATGTACTTCATCGCCGACGGTGAAGTCGAAGTCGAATTGCCCAACGACAAGCGCATCAGCCTCGGCTCTGGCGCCTTCTTCGGAGAGATGGCGCTGTTCGAAAACCGTCCACGCTCCGCGAATGTGGTGACGACACGAACATCGACGCTGCTGGTGCTCGATGTCGTCGAATTCCGTATGCTGATGGGTCAGCATCCCGAGCTTGCGCAAACGATCGATGCTGAAGCCAAACGGCGTGCGCAACAGAACACCTGAGCAAACCGATGAACCAATTCGGCAAGGGGGGTCCAGGATCACAAAAATCGTTGCAGGACTTGCAGTTAGGGACGATGCTGGTGGCAAATTACCTCTCGGGCGGATGGCCTCCCGCCGTCTTCAACCCTTCATGGAAGCAATCGCGAGGCGACCGTGGCGATCGATAAATGCATCACCGAATACGGGGCCTCCGAAGTTATCTTCGAGGAAGGCACGATCGGGCGCGAGCTGTACGTCGTTCTCGATGGCACGGTGGAGATCGTGCGCGACGCCCCGAACCAGCGCATCGTGATCGCGACCCTGGGCAAAGGTGAATTTTTCGGCGAGATGGCGGTGATCGATTCTTCGCCGCGTTCGGCGACCGCCATTGCGGGTGCGCCCAATACGCGCGTCATCAGCATCAATCACGCCCGCTTCGTCTATCTGGTCGCACAGCAACCAGCCTTCGCACTGATGATCATGGACGCGCTAAGCAACCGACTGCGCACGACCAACGCGGCGAATCTTGCCCGCGCTTTGGGTGTCCCTCCGGATCAGATGGCAGGGAAAGGGTGATCCGATGAACGATCAGCTCAGGACTGAAAGGCCAAAGGAGCCATTCGAAACTGTCGTCAACGACGAATTCTATACCCTGATCCGGGCGGCACCATCGGTGCATCAGTTCCGATTCAAGAGCCGCGGCGCCAATGCTTATCTGATCCAGGGCTCGCGACGCACGGCACTGATCGATGTCGGCCTTGCCTCGACCTTTCCCTATCTTGAAGCCGGGATGCGACACCTCGGTTGCGCTCCGGCGGACGTCGATCTCGTTATCCTCTCGCATGAGCATCTCGACCATATCGGTGCTGCGCATCTGTTCAACGGCAAGGCCTTGATCGCGGCGCATCGGCTCGCCGCTAACAAGATCGCCTTGCGCGACGACTTCGCCACGCTGCGCAAAATGTTCAACGAGCCAAACGTGCCGTTCGAGGTCGATCTGTGGCTCGAGGAAGGTAACCTGATCGATCTCGGCGATTTCCAGCTTCGCGTTCTGCACACGCCCGGCCATACCTCGGCCTGCATCAGCCTGTTCGAACAGGACAAAGGCCTGCTGTTCGCCGCCGATACACTCATGCCGGGCGGTGTCATGGGCGGGATATTCGGTTCTGGCAGCATCAGCGACTATATCGAATCGCTGCATCGGCTGGCCGGCCTCAACGCCAAGGTACTGATGTCAGGACATGGCCGATTATCGTCAACGCCGATCCTTGATGCACAAACCGCGATCGAGCGTTCGCGGGCATTGCTGTCGGATACAGGGCAGCTGTTCGATGCGTTGGATGCCCGAGAAAACTTCGAACCGATCATGCAATCGGTGCGCGATCTCAACAAGCTCGACGATTGAGCCGCTGGAAAACCGCGGCACAACGATCAAAGCGGAATAATCAAGCCATCTTTCGCCACGATCGTTCCGGGCAGCGCCGCTGCGGCATCGGCTGCAACCCGATCCATGAAGTCGTCGTCATGATCGGGATCGTGATGAAACAAGCAGAGGGTCTTTGCATGCGCCTGCTTGGCCAGCCTGACGGCCTGCTGCCAGCTTGAATGGCCCCAGCCTTCGTGTTGCGGCAACTCGTCGTCGGTATAGGTCGCATCGACGATGAGAACATCGGCATTGTTGGCAAGCGCGACAATGCGCGGGTCGATGCTCGCGCTGATTTCCAGATCGGTCAGATAGGCCACCGATCGTCCTTGATACTCGACGCGGTAGCCCGTCGCTCCACCGGGATGGAGCAGCGGTGCGGTTCGGATCGCGATACCCGGTCGCGGTGACAAGATGTCGCCCGCGTCGAAATCCTGAAACGCGAGTTTGGCATTCGCCATATCGATGCCGACCGGAAACAACGGGAAACTCATCAGTTTGTCGATCGCAGTTGCAATCCCGCCCTGGGCTTTCATATGGCCGCTGAACAATCTCAAGCGATACTTGTCATCGAATAATGGCGTGAAGAACGGCAACCCGATCAGATGATCGATATGACAGTGAGAGAAAAACAGGTCGATGTCGCGAGCCTCGTTCTCCGCCTGTAGCGCGTTGCCAAGCACGCGGATACCACTACCGGCATCGAAGATAAGTATCTGATCGCCGCAACGCACCTCGACGCAGGAGGTATGCCCGCCGTAACGGGTTTTGCCCGGACCCGGGCACGGAATGCTGCCGCGAACGCCCCAAAAACGCACGAACATCGAGGGTGAAGGCATATATGGGCTCAGCGCAAAATTCTGGAAACATCCGGTTCACAAAGGCCAACCACTATACCGAAACCGGAACCAGATGCGACCCGGGTACACAGCTTTTGCCCAGTGCTGTGGACGACGAGCCACAATCTTTTCGCATATCGCGGCGTTTCGTCTCAACGGGCATCAGCAGAAATCACTTGGTCTGCAGGGCGAAAACGCCATCCCAATCCGACGGCGGAGGGGTGGCAATAAAGTCGTGAATGCGGCTCTCATACAAATCAAACAACACTTCATAAGATTTCGATTCATCCGCGAGGCGAGCTTTGTTAAGCGCCAGCAGCGCGTTCTCCCAATCCTGGCTGCGGTAGCTGGCCAGCATCTCAATATTCAGATTACGAACCCGCTGAAATTTGCTGGAGTTGGCGACGTCCTCGCGTCCGGCAATCGCATAGATCACCTCCGGCTCTTTCTTGCCCTTCACGGTGATGAAGTCGAGTTCGAGGATAGCAAATTTTTCCTTTACCGATAGCGCGGTCTTAGACCCGACGATGATCGGTACACCGTATGATTTCGACTGGCCCTCGATACGCGAGGCAAGATTGACGCTGTCGCCGAGCACTGAATAGTCGAACCGCAAGTCCGATCCCATGTTGCCGACGACGCAGTTGCCGGTGTTGACCCCGATGCCGACATTCATGGGAATGAATGGTTTGCCGCTGCTCTCGGATTCTGCGAGACGCGCCACGTTGAGCACCGCGATACAGTCGATCATGTCGAGCGCGGCGTTGCAGGCATTGACCTGATGCGCGTTGTCATCGAGCGGCGCATTCCAGAACGCCATGATGGCGTCCCCCATATATTTGTCGATGGTGCCCTTGCGATTGATGATCGCGTTGGTGAGCGGCGTCAAAAATCGATTCATCAGCGAGGTCAAGCCTTGTGGGTCGCTTTTGAACGACTCCGAAATCGTGGTGAAGCCGCGCACGTCGCTGAACATAATGGTCATCTCGCGCTCTTCGCCGCCCAGCTTGAGCTTCTCGGGAGACCCTGCGAGCTGCTCGACCAGCGCCGGCGACAGATATTGACCGAACGCGGAGCGGATCTGCCGGCGCTGTGTTTCCTCTCGCAGATAGTTGAAGAAAGTGATCAGCAAAAAGATCAAGAACGTCGTCATCATCGGAAAAGTGAAATCAAACAACAGTTTTTCATCAATGAAATAGTACCAGGAAGCTCCAACCGAGATCAGCGCAACAACCGCACCGGAGATGAGCAGATACAGCGGCCCCAAGATCGGCGCCAGCCAAACAATCAACAGCGAGACAAGAACGGCAGCGATCAGCTCGACCGCGGTTGCGTAGTTTGGCCGCGACAGCACCGAGCGCGTCAGCACGCTCTCCAATACCTGCGCATGCACCTCTACACCCGGCATCACGGCATCGAGCGGCGTGGTCTTGATATCGAGCAGCCCGACCGCGGATGTACCGATCAGCACCAGCTTGCGCGAGATAACATCGGGACCGATGCGGCCTTCGATTACATCGACCGCCGACACGAATCGCTTGTCATCGTGGCGCGCGAAATGAACCCAGAGTTGACCGTTGCGATCGGTCGGCAATTCGAAGCCTGGCACGGCGACGCTCTTGATGCCGGCCTCGTCGGCCTTGATGAAGATAGTGCCGGCTCCGGTGACAACACGCAGCATCTCGAAGCTGAGCGAAGGCACAATTGCGTCCTGCGCCCGCATCACCACCGGCACGCGGCGAACGATGCCGTCGCGCTCGGTCTTGATCGTGAACATGCCGCGCCCGGCGGCAGCCTGCTCAAGCACCGGAACGTTTCGCAACAAACCCGGGAAGTCGAACAGAAATGGCGTCGGGTCGATGCCCAAAGTCGCGAGCCCGGTGAGCGGCAGCGGTTGGGGCGGCTGCGGATTCTGATACGGCAGACCGGACACGCCGAGCACGACGCGCGATCCGCGCATAGCATCGGCAAATATCTGATCGTTGCTCGGCAGGGCCTGCAGCTTGGTGCGCGTCGCATTATCGAGTTCGCGGAAGACGTCAGCGACCGCGGCGGGCGACATCCTGTCCGGCTCCGGAAAAATCACGTCAAAGGCGATCGCCGCCGCATCAAGGCCCTTCAAGCGGTTGACCAGATCGGCAATCAGCGTGCGCGGCCACGGCCATTGTCCAAGCTTGGCTATGCTTTTCTCGTCGATATCAACGATCACGACTGGGCGTGATTTGGCATCGCGCGGCTGAATCACCTGAAACAGATCGAAGGTCCGCAACCGCAACTCTTCAAGCACCGGAAGGTCGGCGATCCGCAAACTTACCAGAACAGCCAATAGAAACAGCGACAGCGCACGCGCCGCGCCGAAGCGCCGCGCCATGTACCGCAACTTCGCGGTAGCTCTGCGGGGGAAACTCACGCCTGCACCGTACCGCCGTTTACTTTCCGCGGAAAGCGCGCATCAACTGATCCTGAAATGGCTTGACCAGATAGACCAGCAGCGTGCGCTCGCCCGTCTGCACAAAGGACTCGACCGGCATGCCGGGGATCAGCTTCACTTCACCGAGCCGCGCGACTTCCGCCGGAGGCAGCGAGATGCGGATGGTGTAGGTGCTGATGCCGGTGCGCGGGTCGATGGTGGTATCGGGCGAAATGCGGCTGACGACCCCGTTCAGCTCCGGTGTGGTGCGCTGGTTCAGCGCCGACAGCCGCAGCAGCGTTTTCTGGCCGATCTGCAATTGGTCGATATCCTGCGGATTGACCTTGGCTTCCACCGACAGATTGTCCGCCTGAGGAACGATCAGCATCATGACGTCGCCCGCGGTCACCACGCCGCCCACCGTGTGCACGGTCGATTGCAGCACCATGCCGTCCTGCGGCGCGCGAATGTCAACCCTTCGCAATTGATCTTCGGCCGTCACCTTGCGCTCGACGAATTCACCGATCTTGTCGTTGACCTCGCGCAGCTCTTTGGAAACCTCGGTGTTGAGATCCTTGTCCACCTGAATGATCTGCAGTTCGGTCTCGGCAACCTTGCCGCGCGCCTGCGCCGCGGCGGCGATGAACTGGCCGCGGTCGCCATCAAGCCGGGCAGCGTCGCGTTCAAGCTGGGTGACGCGCGATATCTGCACGAGATTCTTTTGGAACAGCTCGCGAACGCCGACCAGTTCCGTCTGGATCAACATGATTTCGCGGCCTTTCGCGCCTTCCTGTGCGGCAAGACCGGTCAATTCCTCCCTGAGCTGGGCGATGCGCTCGCGCAACTGGGCCTTCTGTCCGGTCCGGCCCGAGAGGCGAACCTCGAACAGTCTTGTTTCGCTCTCCATCACGGATTTCACATCCGGATCGCCGGCACGATCCGTCAGCGCCGGCGGGTACGTCACCCTCGCCGCGCCTTCGCGCTCGGCTTCGAGGCGCGCCGCCCGCGCCCACAATCCGTTGAGTCCCTTGGAGACAATCGCGAGACTGGCCTTGGTGACCGTATCGTCGAACCGCACCAGAACGTCGCCGGCTTTGACCAGATCGCCATCGCGCGCTTTCAACTCGCCGACCACGCCGCCGGTCGGATGCTGGACTTTCTTGACGTTGGAATCGACGACAATGGAGCCGGGCGCGATCAGCGCGCCGGAAATCTGCGCCGTTGAGGCCCAACCGCCGAGACCGCCGGCGAGCAACAACACCACGGCAAGTCCAAGCAGCAAGTGAATGCGGATCGACGCGTGCGATCCCCCTGAAATATGCGGCTTCATGCTTTCGTCACTCCCCCTTCGGAGACGATCTTGATCGGCGCCGGCATCGCGGGACGTTGCAACACCTGCGCCAGCACCTGCTCCTTCGGCCCGAACGACTGCGTTCGCCCATCGCGCAGGAACAACACCATATCGACGGCCTCGATACCGACCGGGCGATGCGCCACCACAATGACGATGCCGCCGCGCGCACGCACCGACTGAATGGCGCGCGTCAACGCTTCGTCGCCCTCCGTGTCGAGGTTGGAATTCGGCTCGTCGAGCACGACGAGAAACGGATTGCCGTACAGCGCCCGCGCAAGCGCGATGCGCTGTGCCTGCCCCGCGGACAGCACGCTGCCGTGCTCGCCGATCTGGGTATCGTAGCCCTCGCGCATGCGGACGATGAGGTCATGCACGCCGGCGTCCCTCGCCGCGGCGATGATACCGGCGGAGTCGGCGTCCGGAACGAAGCGTGCAATGTTCTGCGCGATGGTGCCGGCGAACAGCTCGACGTCCTGCGGCAGGTAGCCGATATGACGGCCGAGCACGTCGGGCGACCATTGCTCGATCGCGGCACCATCGAAACGGACATGGCCGCGCGCCGGTTGCCATACGCCGACCAGCGCACGCAGCAGTGAGGACTTGCCCGAGCCGCTCGGCCCGATGATGCCGAGGCCATTGCCGGCTTCGAGTGCAAAGGTGATATCCTGCGCGACAACGCGCTGTTGTTCACCCGGCGGGACAACAGTCACGCCCTCAACGCTGAGTTTCTGGGTCGGGCTTTCGAGCAAGGTCGGTTCGTCGCGTACCGGCATGCGCGCCAGCAGCTTGTTCAGGCGATTCCAGCCCTGCCGCGCGGCGACGAAACCCTTCCAGTTTGCAATCGCAAGATCGACCGGGGCCAGCGCACGCGCGCTCAGGATCGACCCGGCAATAATGATTCCCGCGGTCGCCTGCTGATTGATGACGAGCCATGCGCCGACGGCGAGCACCGCCGATTGCAGGAACATGCGCAGTACCTTGGCGATGCCGCCAAGCCCGCCGGCGACATCGCTGGCGCGCTGCTGATTGGCCAGATAGTCGCGATTGGTCTCGCTCCAGCGCTGCGCAAGGCGGCCGGCCATTCCCATGGCGACCAGCACCTCGGCGTTGCGGCGGCTGGAAATCGCGAGATCATTGCGGCGCATGGCGTAGCCGGTGGAGCGCTGCGCCGGGACCTTGGTCATCACCTCGGTCATCACCGTGAGGATGATGAGAACGATGGCGCCGCCGAGCGCGGTCAGTCCGATCAGCGGATGGAAGATAAAGCAGATGCCGAGATAGAGCGGCAGCCAGGGCAGATCGAACAGCGCACTCGGGCCGGCACTCGACAGAAATCCGCGAATGCTGTCGAGATCGCGCAACGGCTGCAGCCCCTCACCCTTGCCGCCGCCGACGAGCGGCATTCGAACGACGGTATCGTAGACGCGAGCGCTGAGGCTTTCGTCAAGGCTGCTGCCGATCCGCGCCAGAATACGCGAGCGGACGACATCGAGAAAACCCTGCGCCACATACAGCCCCGCGACGAGGATGATGAGGGCGACGAGGGTGGGCACACTGCGGCTCGGCAGCACGCGATCGTAGATTTCCAGCATGAAGAACGAGCCGGACAGATAGAGCGTGTTGATCATCAGGCTCATCACGCCGACGCCGATGAAAGCGCCACGGCATGAGGCCAGCGCCGCGCCGAGTTCGGTGCGGGGCGCGGTTCCAGACGCTAGGGACTGAGGACGCTTCATGGCCTGACCTGCCGGGCGGAAGGAGAAAACGCGCGCGAGCCACGATCGGCTCGCCGCGAACCTCCCCGAAACCCATAGCATTATGACATAAAGCCCGGGAATCGCAGAGACCTTCCGAACGGTGGTTAACGGGTCAGGCGGTCAGACTATGCCGGATGCAGAATGAAGTCGTTCATGGTCAGGCTGGGTACGTTTTTGAGAAGGATCGAGTTTCCGACGTCGAATTCGATCAGCGTGTCGCCGCTGGCAGTCGTCGTATGCGCGGCCAGCCAGTCACCGATATTTCCGGAATCCACCTCTGCGAACTGGCGGATATCGATCCTGTCGATGCCGCTCTCGAAATCGGTGATCGTATCGGCGTTGGATGGCGATCCCGATTCCGGCGAGAACACAAAATTGTCGCGGCCCGCGCCCCCGGTCAGCGTGTCATCGCCGCCCGTCGAGAAGATGATGTCCTTGCCGGCCGTGCCGATGAGCGTGGCGCCGCCGGGGCCGGACTGCTGGAACACGAAGTGCAGCGAATCGCTGAGGCCATGGCTGTCGGTGACCGTCAGGGTTACGATGTCGTTTAGCAGGACGCCCGGATT
>JAKFUP010000110.1 GCA_021732625.1 Hyphomicrobiales bacterium | reverse complement strand
TGCGTCGTCGGCCAATCTACAAAATGCGTAGAGGGCGATGGCCGGTTCGCTGACCCGGCGCGGCAACACCAGCGATGCAGCAAAGAACGTGCGCGACCCGCCTCTAAGCAATTCGCGGCAGGCCGCGATATCGGAAGGCATCTTGCCGGAATGCAGCATTTTGGATTGCATAGTCATGCGTTGAGGATTCCATGAGCATCGGGAACGAGACTGTCGAGCACGCGCGCCGACGACAGCACGCCGGGCAGACCGGCGCCGGGGTGGGTGCCCGCGCCGACCAGATAAAATTGCCTGATATCTTCGCTGCGATTGTGCGGCCGGAACCATGCGCTCTGCGTCAGCACTGGTTCGAGCCCGAACGCCGCGCCGCGATAGGACAACAGGCGATCCTGAAAATCCTGCGGGGTGAGCATGTGCGAGGTCACAATCTGGTTTTCCAGATCGGGCAGCATGGTCTCGCTGAGCGATTGCGCAATGGCGCGGCGATAGGTTTCGGCCATCGTGCGCCAGTCGGTACCGCTCTCAAGATGAGGCACTGGCGAGAGCACATAGAACGCATCGCAGCCGTCCGGCGCCAGCGACGGATCGGTCGCCGTGGGGCGATGCAGGTAGAGGCTGAAGTCCTTTGCCAGAACCTTGCGCTTGAAAATATCCGTCAGCAGTTCCTTGTAGCGCGGACCGAGCAGGATGGTGTGATGCGGCACGTCCGGATATTGGCAGCGCGTGCCGAAATACCAGACGAACAGGCTCATCGAGTAGCGCGAACGATCGAGGCGGCGGTCGCTCCAGCGCGAGCGCACTTCAGGCGGCAACAGGTGGCGATAGGTCCAGGCCGAGTCAGCGTTGGACACGACCACATCCGCGGCGATGGTTTCGCCCGACGCGAGGCGCACGCCGGTGGCAGCACCTTCCGTCACGAGGATTTCGCTGACCTCCTGCCCGCAATGCACCGCACTGCCCTGCCCCTCGATCAGCTTGACCAGCCCCTGCACCAGACGGCCGGTGCCGCCCATGGCGAAATGCACGCCCCAGCGTTTCTCCAGAAATGCGATCAGGCAGTAGATCGAGCTCGCGGTGAACGGATTGCCGCCGATCAGCAGCGGATGGAAACTGAAGACGACGCGCAGTTTCGGGTTGCGAATGAATTTGGAGACGAAGCTGTAGACGCTGCGATAGCTCGACAGCCGTATCATCTCCGGCGCAATGCGCGCCATATCGGTCCATTTGCTGAACGGCACATCGCCGAGCTGTTCGAAGCCGACCTTGAAGATCTCCTCGCTCGCCTTCATGTAGCGGTCATAGCCGTCCACATCGGACGGCGAGAAGCGCGCGATCTCGGCGCGCATCGCAACCGGATCGCCGGTGTAGTCGAAGCTGGTGCCGTCGTGAAAGCGGATGCGATAGAACGGCGATACCGGCTGCAGCGTCACGTCGTCGGACATCTTGCGTCCGCAGAGCTTCCACAACTCCTCGAACAGAAACGGCGCGGTGACGATGGTCGGCCCGGCATCGAAGGTGAAGCCATCCTGCCGATAGACGTAGGCGCGGCCGCCCGGCGCATCGAGTTTCTCGAACACCGAAACGCGATAGCCTTTCGCGCCGAGACGGATCGCTGCTGCGAGCCCGCCAAAGCCGCTGCCGATCACCACCGCATGCGGCCGATGACGATGAGCACTTGCAAGCGGTGGTGTGGTTGCGGTCGCATCAAGCATGCGCGGCAGTGTAACTATCTATTGACAGTTGCCTAGCCTGTCTGTGTAAAATTCAACTGACAGTGCCGGAGCGCTTTTCGCCGGCTGAGATTATTTGTGCCGCGTGTCTTGCGATCAGACTCGCGATCAAGTCCGGCCGTTCCTCGTGCGCCAGATGGCCGAGGCCATGCACGCGTTCGACCTGCGAGTCCGCGACGAGTTCGTGAACGCGATCCGCAACGCGCGGCGCGATCGCACGATCGTAGTCGGCGGCCACCAGCACCAGTTTTGTCGCGAGCTTCGGCAAATCTTTCACCAGCGGTTCGAGTTGCCAATTCGCCATCATGCCGAGCGCAGCCGCGACATGCGCCGGACTGCGAAGCAGTTTTCGATAGAGCGCGATTCCTTCCAGATCGGCGGCCGAACCAGTGCCACGGATCAGACGTTCGACCGATGAATTATTCGCCGCCGTGCGCGCGAACATCGCTGGTAAGAACGGATTGAGCACCAGCAGTTTGGCCAGCGGCGAAAACAGAAACCCGGCGACGCCGCCGAACGGCAGGAACGCGCCGTTGAGGCTGACGAGCAGTTGTGGCGCGATCCGGCCATCGAGGCACATGCGCGCGAGGATCGCGGCGCCGGCCGAATGGCCGACAACGACCTGCGGCTGAGCATCAAGCTTGTGAAGGAGATCGCCGAGATCGGCGGACATCGCGAGCAACGACAGCCGATGGGGCTTTGGCGTTTCGGTAAATCCATGGCCGGGCAGATCGGGCGCGATCACGGTGAAATGCTCGGCGAGCAGAGGCATCAAGCCGCGCCACGAATGATTGGCCGCGCCGGTGCCGTGGATCAGCACTATCTGCGGACCGTGCCCCATCCGTTGCACGTGCCAGCGAACGCCGGCGGCGGCGACAAACTCGCTGGCCTCGCGATGAGGCCAGTCCGCGCCATCCCTGCTCCACAGCAGACCGGACATGCGGTTCAGCCTCTTGTAGTGTCCGATCGGGCGACGCGATCGAGAAACGCATCGTAAGTGCGGATGAAATCGTCGCGCGCTTCGAAATGCGGCATCGCACCGGTCTGGAATTCATCAATGGTCCAATTCGCCCTGCCCTCCACCTGCTTCTTGTTTTTGTAATTGACGAAATCGCCGCGGTTGCCGTGTGCCATCCACACCGGCAGCGTGAGCGAATGATAGATGCGCATGATGTCTTCGCTGAACAGAAAGCCTGAGACAAAATAATACGGCGCATGCTGCGCACCAGGCTGATGCGTCGTGAGATAGTCGTAATCAGCAAGACCTTTGTCGAAATTGGGCGATCCCCAGGTCTTCTTGAGAAAATAGGCAATCCCGGCGCGACTGGTCAGCAGCCGAAAGAACCCCTCACTCCAGAGCGGACGTTCGAACAGCGCGTGAAGCCATGGCTTGCCGCGCGTCCCGTCACGCCACGTCACATCCTGCTTCGCGCTGTTGAAACCGGTCGGGCTGGTCAACGCGGCACTGCGAAACAACAACGGCCGCTCGCTGATCGAACGGGCCAGAAACTCGCACGACAGCGACAGCGCCATTGCATCGATTGGCGTTGCACCGTCCACTTTGCGGATTTCGTCCACCGCCATGTTGATCGCATCGGTCATCATCCGCACGGTATAGACACGGCGGCCACGCTCGGAATGGCCGAAGCCGGGCAGCTCCAGCGCGTAGACGGCGCGGCTGTTGCGGTAATGCTCATAGAGCGGTTTGATCTCATAGGCCGATCCGGCGGCATTGATGCTGTGGATCAGCAGCATCGGTGGCCCCAAGGGAGCCGAACCTTGCCGTGCCGAAAAATAACTGAGACGGCCAACGCGGGTGCCGATCTCATGGCGCTGACCGGAGACCGGAAACGGGAGCTGGACAGTTTCGCGGGCAAAAGCCGCGCCCGGTATAAGGGCCGATGCATTCACTGGAACAGCTCCCGATTTTGAGACTGAGCCACACGCTGGCGTGGTCAGGATCGAAATGGCAGTGTATCAGACCTGACAAGCCAGTCTGTCAGTAAAGTGGATGCCGCAATTGACAAACAATTCACCCGCCAATTCTCTTGGCAAGTCTTTCGTTCCCACAAAGCCGTTCGTCGATGTCCTCTCCGGGCAGAGGCAACCGGTACCGCCGGTCTGGATGATGCGTCAGGCCGGACGTTATCTGCCGGAGTATCGCGAGCTGCGGGCCAAGGCCGGAAGCTTTCTCGATCTGTGCTTCAATCCGGAATACGCCGCCGAAGTGACCCTGCAGCCGATCCGGCGCTTTCAGTTCGATGCAGCGATCATCTTTTCAGACATTCTCGTCATCCCGCATGCGCTGGGACGTTCGGTCCGCTTCGAGGTCGGTGAAGGTCCGCGGCTCGATCCGCTCGACACGCCGGAGAAAATCAAAACACTCGCCCGGCAAGCCGACTTCACCAAACTCGAGCCGGTCTACGAAGCCTTGCGCCGGGTGCGGCGAGAACTCGATCCAACGATCGCGCTGATCGGATTTTGCGGCGCGCCCTGGACGGTCGCGACTTACATGGTCGCCGGGCAAGGCACCCCGGATCAAGCGCCGGCGCGCATGCTGGCTTATCGCGAGCCGGAAGCTTTCGCCGCGATGATCGATGTGCTGGTTGAAAACTCCATCACTTATCTGCTCAGCCAGCTCGCGGCCGGTGCGGACGTGCTGCAAATCTTCGACACCTGGGCCGGTGTCTTGCCGCCGTCGGAATTCAAACGGTGGTCCATCGAACCGATGAAGCGCATCGTCGAAGGCGTGCGCAAAGCAAGACCCGACGCCAAAATCATCGGCTTCCCGCGCGGCGCGGGCGCATTGCTGCCGTCTTATGTCGAGCAAACGCGCGTCGATGCCGTCAGCATCGACTGGGCGGCGGAGCCGTCACTGATCCGCGAGCATGTTCAGAACCGCGTCGCCGTTCAGGGCAATCTCGATCCGCTGGTGCTGATCGCCGGCGGCGCGGCACTGGATCGCGCCGTCGATGACGTGCTGGCCAACTTCGGCAAGGGCCGTTTTATTTTCAATCTCGGCCACGGCATTCAGCCCGAAACGCCAATTGCGCATGTCGAACAGATGCTCAAGCGCGTGCGGGCCTACAAGGGCTGAACAGAGCGCGACCACCAGACGTCGTCATTGCGAGCGCAAGCGAAGCAATCCAGTCCAATAGAAACTACTCTGGATTGCGTCGTCGCGAACGCTCCTCGCAATGACGAAGTGGAAAAACTATCGCCCTTGCGTTGTCGCAAGCACCGCCTTTGACAGCGTTGCCGCATCCGCATGCGGCAACGGCAAGTAATGCGCGCCCATCTCGGCGGCGAATTGCGCCGCGAGCGGTTGCGGGCGCGGCGATGTATCGACCAGAACGCCGGCAATGTTGGCGGCACGCAATTGCCGCGCCGACGCGGTGGCATCCTGTTCGGCGCGCGGGCGTCCCGCCGAACCATCGCGCGCGATATTGGCGCGGCCATCGGTCAACAGGATCACGGTCGGCGTCTGACCCTTGCGGCGAATGGAATCCGCCAGCATAGCGGCTGCATCGAGACCGGCAGCCAACGGCGTTCCGCCACCGCCCGGCAAACCTGCAAGACTCCGCTTGGCGCGCGCAAGCGAGCGTGTCGGCGGCAGCAGCAGTTCAGCGCCGGTGCCGCGAAAGGCAATCAATGCGACCTGATCGCGGCGTACATAGCAATCCGCCAACAGCAATTCGACAGCGCCCTTGGCTTCGGCAAGGCGATGTAGCGCCGCCGATCCCGAGGCATCGACGACAAAGATCGTCGTCGTCTCTGTCCGCTGCTTGAACCTCGCGAGTCGAAAGTCTTCATGGCGGATCAAGACCCGCGCTTGAGCGCCATGACCTCCCGCTTCTCGCCGCCGTAATGGCTGCCATGGAGCCGCCGCGCGCAAGGTCTCGATCACGTTCAGTCTCGCGCCGGAGCGCAGGTCGCCGCGCTGAACGCCGACCGGGCGTCCGCGCTTCTTCGACTGCTGATGCGCACCGGCCTTGCCGGATGATCTGCTACGCGAGCGATCGCGCGACTCTTCGCGCAAGGCCGCAAGCACACCAGCCGGCAGCGCCGACTGAACCGCAGCAAGAATGATTTCATCCAATGTCCGGTCGATATCTGGTTGCTGATTTTCATCGCCGGTGTCGTCACCTTCTGGCGGCGGTTCCTGCGGTGGCGGCGGCTCCGGCGTTTGCTCTTCTTTTTCGGGTTCTTGCGCCTGCGGGAAAATCAGCGCACGCGGCGCCAGCACCAGACGCGCAGCCGACGCGACATCGTCGTCAGTGACGGTAGCGTTGTTCTCCAGCGCTGCGGAGACGCGGGCAACGTGAACGGTCAGCAGCGTTGCGCGCAATGAAGCGATACCAAGCGCCGCAGCCGCGTTGCAGATCGCTGCGATCTGCGTGTCGCTAACCACAGGGGTTGCAAGCCTTTCGCTGGCCGCGGCAATTCTTTCAGGCTCAATCTGAAAGACTTCGGTCTCGCCGACCGGAAGATCGTTCAGGTCGATGTGGAAGGCCAGACGATCGCGCAGCGATGCCGGCGCAAATTCGTCTTCAAGGCCCTCATCGAACGCAACAACGCCAAACCGGGCCGATAATCTCAACGAGACTCCGTCGCGCTCGATCGCGACCTCACCTGCATCCATCGCCGAGGTCAGATGAACCGTGGTCGCGGATGCCAACCGTTCAGCCATCGCGACCTGCACCACACCGCCGTCGGATTGCGCAAGCAGCCCACGCTCGGCCACCGGGCGTCCAGCGCGCAGCGTAGCGGACAGGTCTAGCCCGCCGAGCAAACGCCCATCCGCAATGTGAAGCGGCAGGTGATGAATTGCCGTCGTGGGTAAAAGACTCACGCGCATCATCGCAAGCCAGTGATCCCGAACCGGGCCTGCGCGCGAGCGGACC
Organism: Hyphomicrobiales bacterium; assembly: GCA_021732625.1. GTDB lineage: Bacteria > Pseudomonadota > Alphaproteobacteria > Rhizobiales > Xanthobacteraceae > SG-bin9. Next base: position 19,391 of record JAKFUP010000110.1, on the reverse strand, counting down.
AGAACGCCGCCCGTTCCGGCCGGATCGACCGCGAACAACTGCGCAGCCAACACGGCATCGGACCAGACCAGCGCGCCGCTCATCCGAACAGTTCCGCAATCGCGCGATCGACGCGGACGCTCGAGCCCGCATCGTCGAGCGGATTGCGCCGCAGGCGATGGCGCAGCGCCGACGGCGCGACACGCCGCAGATGATCGTCCTTCACTGTCTTCGCGCTTTCCAGACTTGCCAGCGCGCGCGCCGCGCGCATCAGCGTGAGTTCGCCACGCAACCCATCGGTGCCGAGCGCCATGCACAGCTTGGCAGCACGCTCCAGCGCGGCATCCGCAACCGTAACGGACGGTAAACGGTCGCGCGCCGCCGTGATTGTCTTGCGAAGTTTGGCCTCGTCCTTTGACCAGACCTCCAGAAACGCAGTGCTGTCGCGCTCGAACGAATCCCGGCGCCGCACAACCTCGATCCGGCTTGGCAGATCGTCCGGCGTCTTGACCTCGACCGACAGGCCGAAGCGATCCAGCAATTGCGGCCGCAGTTCGCCCTCTTCCGGGTTGCCGGTGCCGACCAGCACGAAACGCGCCGGATGGCGAATGCTCAGACCTTCGCGCTCAACGACATTCTCGCCCGATGCCGCAACGTCCAGCAGCAGATCGACGAGGTGATCTTCCAGCAGGTTCGCTTCATCGATGTAAAGGAAGCCGCGATGCGCGCGTGCCAACAATCCCGGTTCGAACGCCTTCTCGCCTCGTGCCAGCGCGCGTTCGAGATCAAGCGCACCGACCACGCGATCCTCAGTCGCGCCCAACGGCAGATCGACCACCGGAACGGAGACCTGATTGATTTTCACTTTCCCGGCACGAGCACGGCATTCTTCGCAAAACTCCTGCGGATGGCCGGGATCGCAATTGTAACGGCAGTTCGCATTCACTTTCATTTTCGGCAGCAGAGCAGCCAGCGCCCGCACCGCCGTGGACTTTCCCGAACCGCGATCGCCGAACGCCAGCACGCCGCCCACCTTCGGATCGACGGCCGCGATCAGAAGCGCGAGCTTCATCTCGTCCTGGCCGACAATCGCGGAAAACGGAAAAGCGGTTGGCATCACTGATCTCTCATCAATCCGGCCGCGTGCGTTCGATGATCGCAGCCGCACCTTTGTTCAGAAGATCGAGGCCGACGGCGCGGCCAAGTTCGCGCGGACGATCCGCAGGACCGATGCGCGAGGCCTCGATGATTTGTCCGCCTTCGAGGTCGAGCACCGATGCCGTCAGCGACATCTCTTTGCCATCGATCGTCGAGAAACCGGCGATGGGAGAATTACAATGTCCGTTGAGCACCCAAAGGACTTCGCGCTCGGCGTCGGCGCTGAGATGCGCGGCGGAGTCGTCGATCAGCGCAAGGATACCGCGTGTTGACCAGTCATTGGCTGCGCATTCGACCGCGACAATGCCCTGCCCCACCGCCGGCAGCATTTCTTTCGTTGTGAAATCATAGGCGATCCGGTCGGCAAGACCGACGCGCTCCAGCCCGGAGCGCGCCATGATGAGCGCGTCCGCGGGACCGACCTCGCCGCCGTTCGGCAATCGCTGCATCTCGCACTGATCCAGCTTGCGGACGCGCGTATCGGCTGCGCCACGGAAATGAATCACCTCGATCTCGGGAAACAACCGCCGCGCATAGGCCGCGCGCCGCACCGCATTGGTGCCGATCTTGAAGCCCTTGCCCTTTGAGCGCCGCAGTTCGTCAATCGAAACTCCAGAGCGGACGACCAGCGCATCGGTCGGCGGATCGCGCGACAGCGTCGCCCCGATCACCAATCCCGGCGTATCTTCATTGCCCGGCATGTCCTTGAGCGAATGCATTGCGGCGTGAAGTTTGCCCGCGATCACTGCTTGTCTGATCTCGGCGACGAAGGCGCCACCCTTGCCGCCATGAGGCAGCAGTTTGCTGGTCTGGTCCTGATCGCCGCGCGTCTCGAACTTGACGATCTCGACTTCAAGGCCGGGGGATGCCGCGGTCAGACGCCGCGCGATCTCCTCGGTTTGCGCCAGCGCCATGGTGCTCTTGCGAGTTCCGATGCGCAGTAAGTTGATTGCCAAGTCCGCTCCATTCGACGACCGCACAGATACGCGCACGGCTTATTGTATGCTGGAGATTATGGCCAGCCGTTCACCGATTGCAAACGCGATTGCAGACGGTCGTCTTGCATTGCACCCCGAAACCGGCTTTTCGCATAGGAGCGGGATCAGAAAAAGCTCTTTACCGCCGTGCGCGTTCGCTGGCTAACTGCGGCAACCGTAACAAGGTTGCCAAGAGGACCGATCGATGCAGCATCCCTCGCCCGAGGCGCGGGATCCAAAGACAAAGAGAGCGCAATCAGTTCGGCTCATCGCGGGGCTGATCGTGGCGATGGCAGGCATCGCTGCCCTCGTAGCGGGATTTTATCGGCTGCACGGCGAAAATGTGGGCCTCACTGTCACGCGCACGATGGTCGGCACAACGCCCGTTACGGTATTCGCGCCGAAAAACGGCGAGCGCGCGCCTGTCGTCGTCGTCGCCCACGGTTTTGCCGGTTCGCAGCAACTGATGCAGCCGTTTGCGACGACGCTCGCGCGCAACGGATACATTGCCGTGACGTTCGATTTCCTCGGCCACGGACGCAATCCGGTCCCGATGCGCGGCGACATCACCGAAGGCCTGACCATCACATCGGCGCTGCTGCGCGAGCTTGGCGAGATCGCATCTTATGCCCGGACCTTGCCCACCAGCGACGGACGCCTCGCGGTGCTGGGGCACTCGATGGCATCCGATATCGTCGTGCGGTTCGCGCAGGCTCATCCGGAGACACAGGCGACCGTCGCGGTCTCGGTGTTTTCGCCGGTGGTGACAGCCGACAACCCGCGCAACCTGCTGGTGATTGTCGGCGCGATTGAGCCGTCGATGCTGAGCGACGAAGGCCTGCGCATCGTCAATCTGACGGCTGGCGGCAAAGCCATCGCCGGCGAGACCTACGGCAAATTCGGCGACGGCACAGCTCGCCGGCTGGTGCTGGCGCGCGGCGTCGAGCATATCGGCGTGCTCTACAGCCAAGACAGCATGACGGCAGCGCTGGATTGGCTGAACAGCGCTTTCACACGGCAAAGTAGCGGCGGCATCGACCGGCGCGGACTGTCGCTTGCGCTGGTTTTTCTGGGTCTGATCGCATTGGCCTGGCCGCTCACTCGACTTCTCCCGGTGACGATCAGTGTCCCTGCCGGGGCAAATCTGCCGTGGAGACCCCTGCTGATCGCAGCAGCGATTCCGGCAATCCTGACACCGCTGATTCTATGGAAGCTCCCGACCGATTTCCTGCCGATTCTGCTCGGCGATTACCTGGCGTTGCATTTCGCGATCTACGGGCTAATGACCGCAGCGGCGATTTATTATTTGGATTCGAATTCAGCTCAGTTCGGCGTTCACAGACGCGCGCCAACAATCAGATGGAAAGCAATCGGGATAGCCGTATTTGTTCTGACCATCTATCAGATCGCCGCGTTCGGCTATCCGATCGACCACTACGTGTTTTCATTTTATCCTATTCCTGCTCGCGTTCCTGTGATGGCTACAATCGCATGCGGAACCATCATCTATTTCATTGCGGATGAATGGCTGACACGCGGCGCCCAGGCGAAACGCGGCGCTTACGCACTGACGAAGTTTTCCTTCCTGCTGTCGCTGACGATTGCGGTCTTGCTCAATCCGCAGAAGCTGTTTTTTCTCGCGATCATCGTGCCCGCGATTTTGCTGCTGTTTCTGGCGTTCGGTCTGATCAGTCAGTGGAGCTACCGCGCAACTCGCCATCCGTTGCCGGGCGCGATCGCCAACGCGGCGGTGTTCGCATGGGCTATCGCCGTGACGTTCCCGATGATTGTACGCTGACCGGCGAGACCAGAGCAGCATCAGACCATTGCACCTGTCGCCGTTTCTTGATCTGTTCGAATGACAATTTCTGAAAGGATGCATGATCAGACCGCAGCGCGAAAACCTTCAGCCGGGTCAAGAATCGGTATGGGATTATCCGCGGCCGCCGCGGCTGGAGCCCGTGATGGAACGCTTGCGCGTTATTTTCAGCGGTCGGACCATAGCCGATACGAGTGCTGGATACCGTGTCCTCGAGACCAGCCATCCTCCGGTCTATTACATTCCTCCGGGCGACGTTCAGTTGACCTATCTTGAGGGCGCACCTGGGCAATCGTGGTGCGAGTTCAAGGGGCACGCCAGTTACTGGTCACTCAATGTTGACGGTCAACAGTCTGCGAGCGCCGCATGGAGTTATCCCACTCCATACAGTGCCTTTCAGCAGATCGCAGGATTTTTCGCGTTCTACGCATCGCGTGTCGATGAATGCTGGGTCGGCGACGAGCGCGTCCAGCCGCAACAAGGTGATTTTTACGGCGGCTGGATTACGTCGCGCATTGCGGGTCCGTTCAAGGGCGCGCCCGGGACACGCGGATGGTAGCGAGCGCCGACGCATCGCCAGCGGTATGGACGCCACCGATTACGGACGCAGCGCCGCGCGATCTTTGTACTGATTGCGGCATCTCTCGTTCCAGCGATCCGAAGCAATGCGGCCACGCCTGTCAGTTCATCAAACCGGACTATGCGGCGCTCGAACAACGCGTGCACGGCCGGACGCGGGACCCACAACGGCCCGATGAAATTTTTTTCGGCCCTTTCAGGCGTATGGTTCGCGCCGCACTGAAACAACCTCGCGACGGTGCGCAATGGACCGGCATCACGACACGGATCGCTGAGAGGCTGCTGGAGACAGGCGCGGTGGACGCGGTGCTTGCGATGGCGCCCGATCCTGACGACAACTGGAAACCTGTCCCTGTTCTCGTCACATCCGCCGACGGAATGAAGCACTGCCGCGGCATGCGGATGGGATATGCGCCGCTGCTGGCGCTGCTCGAACCAGCACGTGCCAAGGGCTACAAGCGCCTCGCCGTGATCGGAATCCCGTGTCAGATTTACGCACTACGTTCGCTTGAGGCAAAGCTCGGGTTTGAGCGGCTGTATGTGGTCGGCACGCCGTGCTCGGACAACACGACCACGGCGAATTTTCATCAGTTCCTTGAACTGCTGTCCGACGATCCAGCCACGATCACCTACCTCGAGTTTCGCGCCGACTATCATGTCGAGCTTCGTTTTACGGACGGCCGCGTCAAGGAAATTCCGTTTCTGCAACTTCCGATTTCCAAACTGCCGCCGGATTTCTTCCCGATGACTTGCCGCACCTGCGTCGATTACACCAATGTGCTGGCCGACATCACAGTCGGATACATGGCCGGACAGGGCGAACAATGGCTGCTGGTGCGAAACGAACGCGGCGAGGAATTGCTGAAGCTGCTGGGCGACGAAATTCGTATGGCCGAGCCTGCGAGCGCGGGCAAAAGAGGCGGACCGGTCAAGGGATTTCTCAAGAACGTGGAGCTTGCGGCGGGTGGACTTCCGCTGCGCGCGATGCCGGATTGGCTGCGCCCGGTCATGGGCTGGGTGATGCCACGGTTCGGACCGCGCGGGCTGGAGTTTGCGCGCGCGCGCGTTGAGATGAAGGCGGTCGAGACGATCCTGCATCTGCGCAGACAATACCCTCAGCGCATGAAGAACATGGTTCCCGCGCACGTCTGGGACCTGGTTGCGCGCTATGGGCTGAAGCCGAAGCCCGGCGAACGGCCGTAAGAAAAAGATGAACAGGCGATGAAGCTCTTTATCTTCGGACTGGGATACTCGGCCGATTGCATCGCACGAGATCAGGCGTCGCGCGGTGCCGAGATTACGGGGACCGTTCGATCCACGGCGAAGGCGCAGGCGATCGCCCGGGCCGGTGTGACTGTCCGCGCTTTCTCGCCGGACCATCGCGATCCGCGGATCGCGGCGGACATCGCCGATTGCGAGGCATTGCTCGTTTCGATCCCTCCCGGCACTGACGGCGATCCTGTGCTCGCCGCTTATGCGGCTGCTATCGCATCGGCACCCAAGCTGCGTTGGATCGGATACCTGTCCACGATCGGGATTTACGGCGATCACAAAGGACAATGGGTCGATGAGCGAACACCCGCTTCCCCGGATTCCGAACGCTCAATCGAGCGCGCGAAGGCCGAGCACGGCTGGCACGATCTGGGCGACGCCTCACAAAAGCCGGTCCATCTGTTCCGCTTGGCGGGCATCTACGGGCCCGGCCGGAACCAACTTGTTCAGCTGGCGCATGGGACCGCGCGGCGCATCGTCAAACCCGGGCAGGTCTTCAATCGCATCCACGTGCAGGATATTGCGCGGGTCGTGAATGCGTCATTGGCACATCCGCGCGCTGGCGCAATCTACAACGTCACCGACAACGAACCCGCGCCACCACAGGACGTCGTGGCGTTTGCGGCCTCACTGCTCGGCCGTGACCCGCCTCCGGAAATTGCGATTGAGGATGCCGTGCTGACGGCGATGGGACGCAGTTTCTATGACGAGAACAAGCGCGTCTCGAACGATCTGCTGCGAAGCGAACTTGGTGTCGAACTACAGTACCCGACCTATCGCGAGGGGTTAACTGCACTTTACAAGGCCGGCGACGGAAGGACCTGACGCAGAAAGATATTACGAGGAATCATCGGTTTCATCGTACAGATCATCGAGCGTTTCAATCACGCCCAATGCGCCACCAAAATTCTCGTCTTGGAAATACTGGCTCTTCGTGATGATCGTCGGTATGCCGGCCAAAATCGCCGATCGTAGCCCGTTGACGGAGTCCTCGATCGCTACGCAGGCAGCCGCGGGCAACTGAAGCCGCCGAAGCACTTCCAGATAAACGTCAGGCGCTGGCTTCTTGTAAGGCACGTCGTCTCCGGCGACGACAACCTCGAACACGTCCTGCCATTCCGCCCCGAGAGAGCCTGTCAGCAGAGCGCCGATGTTCTCGCTCGACGTCGTTGTCGCAATCGCCAACCGTTGTCCGCGGCTTTGCGCCAGCCTGATCGTCGCCATCACACCCGGACGCAGCGGACAACCGCCCCGGGCGATTATTTCGCCGTAAACTCTGGTCTTGATCCGATGCAGATTATCAACCTCGGTCTGCGAAAGCTCGTCGCATCCCGGCTCCCGCATCTTTTCGAATGCACGGATACGTTCCTTACCGCCGGTCGTCTGGAGCAACCATTTGTAGGCCGCCTGATTCCAGTTCCAGCCAAGACCACCGAGAGCAAAGGCCTCGTTGAACGCCATGCGGTGAACCTCTTCGGTTTCCGCCAGAGTTCCGTCGACATCGAAGATGAGCGCTTCGGCCTGCTTGAGATACGTAGCGATCCGCTCGATGCGGCCGTCGCCGGCGCTCATGGCGTGCCAGTTGAGGTCCGCGGCCGATCCGCGCCGCCGGAGAATACACGGCTGGCCAGAACGTCCGACGACTCGATCGACATGAGGTCTTGACTGGTCACGACCCGATCGAGGTTCGAGACAAGACGGTTGGCTTGCCGCAAACGAATCCGGTCGAGCGCATTGCGGATCGAGCGCGCGTTGGAGAACAGCGGTTGCGTCCGGCGCGCCGCGATGTAACGGATGAACGCTTCCCGCGCTTGCGCCGAGAAGCTGTAGTTCTGATCGCGCAACATCTGTTCGGCAATGAAGAGCAATTCGTCGTCGTTATAGTCCGGAAAGTCGATGTGGTGCGCGATACGCGAGCGGAAGCCCGGATTGCTCTGGAAGAATTTCTCCATCCGGTCGCCGTAGCCGGCGAGGATCACGACCAGATCCTCGCGTTGCGATTCCATGATCTGCAACAGAATCTCGATGGATTCTTGACCGTAGTCGCGTTCGTTCTCAGGACGATAGAGATAGTACGCCTCGTCAATGAACAGCACGCCGCCCATCGCCTTCTTCAGGATTTCCTTCGTCTTCGGCGCGGTGTGGCCGATGTACTGCCCAACCAGGTCGTCGCGCGTCACGCTGATGACGTGACCGCGGCGCACGAATCCGAGCTTGTGCAGGATGCCGGCCATCCGCATCGCCACCGTCGTCTTGCCGGTGCCGGGATTGCCTGTGAACGACATATGCAGCGTCGGAAAAGTCGTCGCGAGCTGCATTTTCTGGCGAATACGCTCGACCAGCAGCAGCGAGGCAATCTCGCGAATACGCGTCTTGACCGGCTTCAGCCCGATCAGCTCGCGGTCGAGCTGCTCGAGCACCGGCGCGATCTCGACCGCGTCGAACTCATGACGCAGGTCGATGGAGGAGACGGGCGTCTCCCCTGCGACCGGCGGTTTGGCAGCAGCATCGCTCATAGGCTACTCGTACCGGCTGCCTTCCGGACGATCGACCGCGTAGGACACGGTCGTATATCGCACGCTGCGACCGTCGACTTCCTGCCGCAGAAGCCGGAAACCGGGCTCGTCCTTGGGCCGATTGACGATGAAGGAGATGCGCAGCGACTCCCATCCATGCGTAGCGTCAAAACCAGAGAGGCGGATGTAGCGGTCGCCATAAGTGCGCCGGCAGTCGTTGAGTTCCTTCAGAATGCCGGCTGCGTCACGCAGATCGAACATCGGCAAACCCCACATCTCCCAATAGGTATTGCGGGGATGTGGGTCGTCGGTGAACTCGATATTCACCGCCCAGCCCTTGTCCAGACAGTATTGAACCTGTGCCGTGATCTGCTCGTCGGTCAGATCGGGCAGAAACGAAAAGCATCCTTGGGTGACACGCATGTTGTTTCTCCTCACATCGCCGGGGTGGCGGTCGGAACGAAATCGGGCGAGTCGGTCGACTCGTAATTGAAGGTGATGTCCTTCCAGATCTCGAGCGCTTCACGCAGCGGGGTGCAGGTCTGCGCCGCCTTTGCAAGAATTTCCGGACCTTCATGCACGTAGTCGCGGCCCTCGTTGCGGGCGAGGATCATTGCTTCCAGCGCAACGCGGTTTGCGGTCGCGCCGGCCTGGATACCCTTGGGATGGCCGATGGTCCCGCCGCCGAACTGCAGCACGACATCTTCACCGAGATGATCGAGCAACTGATGCATCTGCCCGGCGTGGATACCGCCCGACGCCACCGGCATCATCTGATTCAGGCTCGCCCATTGCTGATCGAAGAACACGCCGTGCTCGAGCGTCGTCTTATTGAAATCCTGACGGCAGATGTCGTAGTAGCCACGCGTGGTAGCGGGATCGCCCTCGAGCTTGCCGACTACGGTGCCGGCATGGATGTGATCGACACCCGCGAGCCGCATCCACTTTGCGATAACGCGAAACGATACACCATGTAGCCGCTGCCGCGTATAGGTCGAGTGGCCCGCGCGATGCAGATGCAGGATCATGTCGTTGCGGCGCGCCCATTTCGCCATCGACTGGATCGCGGTGTAGCCTATCACCAGATCGATCATGATGATGACCGAGCCGAGCTGCTTGGCGAGTTCGGCGCGCTCGTACATGTCCTCCATCGTCGCCGCGGTGACGTTGAGGTAGGTGCCCTTGATCTCGCCGGTCGCGGCCTGCGCGCGGTTGACGGCCTCCATGCAGTAGAGGAAGCGGTCGCGCCAGTGCATGAACGGTTGCGAATTGATGTTCTCGTCGTCCTTGCAGAAGTCGAGGCCACCCTTCAGCGCCTCATACACCACGCGGCCATAGTTGCGGCCGGACAGGCCAAGTTTGGGCTTTACCGTCGCGCCGAGCAGCGGCCGGCCGAACTTGTCGAGCCGCTCGCGTTCGACCACGATGCCGGTTGCCGGACCCTGGAACGTCTTTACGTAGGCGACCGGCAGCCGCATGTCCTCGAGGCGCAGCGCTTTCAGCGGCTTGAAGCCGAACACGTTGCCGATGATTGACGCCGTGAGGTTCGCAATCGATCCCGGCTCAAACAGGTCAAGGTCATAGGCGATGTAAGCGAAGTAGCTGCCCGGCGAATTCGGCACCGGATCGACACGGTAGCACTTCGCGCGATACTTTTCCGCGGCCGTCAGGCGATCGGTCCACACCACGGTCCACGTCGCGGTCGATGATTCGCCAGCAACAGCCGCGCAGGCTTCGACCGGATCGACGCCATCTTGTGGCGTGACACGAAACAGCGCGATGATATCGGTGTCCTTGGGCACATAATCCGGCTCCCAATAACCCATCTTCTTGTATTCCATCACGCCGGACTTGTAGCGATCCTTGCCGCGGACGGTCATCGACTGTTCGTTCATGGTGCTCTCCTTGACCTGACTGATAGCGGCACTGACCGCCTTGTTGATTATTCTGCGGCGTTGGCGACGCCACCGATTTGCGGATCGAGCGCGCCGGACCGGTATCGCTTCGCCATTTCGGACAATGGCAATGGCTTGATACGTGAGGCATTGCCAGCCGTTCCGAATTGCTCGAAGCGCTCACGGCACAGATCGCGCATCGCATCCATGGCGGGCTTTAGGAACTTACGCGGATCGAACTCGCTCCTGGTCTGCGAGGCGACCTTGCGGAAGATCGCGGTCATCGCAAGACGGCAGTCGGTGTCGATATTGACCTTGCGCACGCCGTGCTTGATGCCGCGCACGATTTCCTCGACCGGTACGCCCCAGGTCTGCGGCATCTCGCCACCGAACTGGTTGAACATATCTTGCAGCGGCTGCGGCACCGACGACGACCCGTGCATCACGAGGTGAATGTTCGGCAACCGCCTGTGAATCTCCTCGACGACATTCATCGCCAGGATGTCTCCATCCGGCTTGCGGGTAAACTTGTACGCGCCATGCGAGGTGCCCATCGCAATCGCCAGCGCATCGACTTTGGTGGCACGGACGAAATCGACCGCCTGCGCCGGATCAGTGAGTAGCTGGTCATGGCTCACGGCGCCTTCCGCACCATGGCCGTCCTCCTGCTCGCTGCCGCCATGCTCGAGTGAGCCCAGAACGCCGAGCTCGCCTTCGACAGACGCCCCGATCCAGTGCGCCATCTGCGCGACGCGGCGGGTGATATCGACGTTGTAATCGAAGGCGGCAACGGTTTTGGCGTCTGCCTTCAGCGAGCCATCCATCATCACCGAGGTGAAGCCGTGCTTGATCGCGGTCGCGCAGGTCGCCTCGTCATTGCCGTGGTCTTGATGCAGACACAGCGGAATCTGCGGATACATTTCCTCCAGCGCATCGATCATCTTCGACAGCATAATGTCGTTGGCATAGGTGCGCGCCCCGCGCGATGCCTGCATGATCACCGGCGCATCGACGGCGGCGGCGGCCTCCATGATCGCAAGCCCCTGCTCCATGTTGTTGATATTGAACGCTGGCACGCCGTAGCCGCGCTCCGCCGCATGGTCGAGCAGTTGCCTTAGAGTGATACGCGCCATGCTACCTCCCGTGGTACAATAAGTGTCATGCTGCCCGCCTCTTCCGGTCGATCAGTTGCATAATCAGCGGCGTCAGAATGAGTTGCATCGCCAGATCGAGCTTCGATCCATGAATCACGATCGAGTTGGCGCGCGACATGAAGCTGTTCGGGATCATCGACAGCAGATAAGGAAAATCGATGCCGCGCGGATTTCTCAGCCGGATCACCACCATCGATTCGTCAGGCGTGGGGATCCATCGCGCGATGAACGGATTCGAGGTATCGACCGTCGGCACCCGCTGGAAGTTGATATCGGTCTCCGCAAACTGCGGGCAGATGTAATTCACATAGTCCGGCATGCGGCGCAGGATCGTGTCGGTCACCGCTTCCGTGGTGTACCCTCGCGCCGAGCGATCGCGGTGGAGCTTCTGGATCCACTCAAGATTGATCACCGGCACCACGCCGACTTTCAGGTCCGCATGCTGGGCGACATTTACTTTGTCAGTGACCACCGCACCGTGCAGGCCTTCATAGAACAGCAGGTCGGTGTCGGTTGGCAGCGGCACCCAATCCGTGAACGTTCCAGGTGGCGTGCCGTAAAGCGCGGCTTCTTCGTCATCATGAATGTAATGCCGCGTCGTACCGGCGCCGGTCGCTCCGTAATCGCGAAACAGTCGTTCAAGCTCGTTGAAAAGATTCGTCTCGGGACTGAAGTGGCTGAAATGTTTGTTACCAAGTTGAGATTGCTCACCCATCTTGATGCGCATGTCAGCGCGGTTGTAGCGATGGAACGCGTCGCCTTCCACGAACGCCGCTGATACTTTTTCGCGCCGGAAAATATTGGCGAACGTCTGCTTGACTGAGGTAGTGCCCGCGCCAGAAGAGCCGGTAATCGAAATGATCGGGTGCGAGCGTGACATGATGACCGCCCTACCGGAACAGGCCGCGGCGCGCGAACAACGGCGCATCGCTCTCGAACATTGGCTCGACACTCTCGTGCACGGCATCGACGGCACGGACCCCGCGCGCGGATCCCATGATCAGCGGCACGCGCTGATGCAAGGCTCGCGTCGACAGGTCGAGAATTCTATGACGCCCCGTCGTTGCTGCTCCGCCGGCCCATTCCATGACCAATGCCATTGGGTGCGCTTCATACAGCAGCCGGAGCCGGCCTTCGCGATAACCCGGGCGCGCATCCGAAGGGTAGAGAAAGACGCCGCCGCGCATGAGAATACGGAGGCTTTCCGCAACCAAAGACCCGATCCACCGCATGTTATAGTCCTTGCCGGACTCTCCCCCCTGTCCGGCGAGGCAATCGTCGATGTAAGCGCGAACTGGCCCCATCCAGTGCCGGCGGTTTGACGCGTTGATCGCGAACTCGGGCGTATCCGCTGGTACGCGGACGCTGGCCGTCGTCAGGACGAATTCGTTGGCGTGCCAATCCAGCGTGTAGATGTCGACCTTGCCATCGAGCGCGAGAACCAAAGTCGTCTGCGGGCCGTAGACGAAGAACCCGGCGGCCACCTGCATCGTGCCCGGCTCAAAGAAGGACGACAGCGCATCCTTTCCCTTCTTCCGGATCGAGAAGATCGTGCCGACCGATACGTTGTTCTCGAGATTGGCGGAGCCATCGAGCGGATCGATCGCGATGCAAAGGTCGGCAGAACTGCTCAACAGTTCGGGGGCTTCAAGCTCTTCCGAGACGACAGCAGCGACAGGAAGGGAGACCAGCGTTTGACGAATGATCCGATCGGCTGCGATGTCGATCTCTTTCTGTGAATCGCCGTCCGTGTTGGTACCCACGGCTTCGCCGGTAATGCCTCGGATCGGCGCCGTTGCCACGAGCTCGGCGATCTCCGGGGCGGCGTCGGCCAGCCCCGCAATCACGGCAACAACGCTCGCGAGCGCCGGTGTCTGCGACGCGGTAGCAATCAAGCAGGAATGGAGCGTGCGGCGCTGGTCCATCGTCGCCTCCCAACCGAGCACCCTCTGGCGGGGCACTTCGGAGCAGCCGCGGACGCCGCGACCGTCAACGACCTTGACGAGGCTCGCTCAATAAGGGAAATTTGATTATCTTGTAGCTGGCAAAAGTTTTACTTATGGCCCTGCGATTTCGCGACATCACGCTCCGGCAGCTGCGGGCCCTGGCCGCAGTGGACCGTTGCGGAACACTCACAGCTGCTGCGAAGAAACTTAACCTCACTCAACCTGCGGTCACGCTCCAGATCAAAGGTCTGCAAGAGCTTGTCGGCCTCCCCCTCATTCAGCGGACGTCCGATGGCATGATCCTGACCGACGCTGGACGAGAAGTCCTTGCCATGCATGGTCGGATGGAATCCGCCCTCGCCGATTGCAATGCAACCGTCGATATGCTCGCCGGGAGCACCGGTGGCCGGGTGACAATTGCCGCGGTCAGCACCGCTAAGTACTTTGTGCCCTTCGCGATCGCCGGCTTTCTGAAGCGGTTCCCCGGAATCGACGTCAGCCTGCAGATCGGCAATCGTGAAGAGATACGTGACGCATTACGCAGCTACGAGCTGGATATCGCCATTATGGGGCGGCCGCCCGCGGACATCGAGGTCGAGATCAAACTGATCGGCGAACATCCGCACACGATTGTGGCTCCCTCTACTCATCGCCTTGCCAGGAAAAGACGACTCAAACCATCCGCGATCGCCGATGAAGTCTTCATCACGCGCGAACCCGGCTCCGGCACCCGCATGCTGATGGAACAGTTTTTCGGCGCAAACCGCCTTCAGCCAAAAAATGGTATGGAGATGAGTAGCAACGAGACCATCAAGCAAGCAGTGATCGCGAACCTCGGCATTGCCTTCATCTCAAAGCACACCGTCGCAAACGAGTTGGCGGACGGTCGCCTCGTCACACTCGACATCGCAGGCCTGCCCGTCATCCGTCATTGGCATGTAGCCCGGCGCTTCGACAAAATCCTGCTGCCGCCGGCGCAGGCAATGCTGGATTTTCTGGGCCGAGAAGGCGCGCGTTTCCTGCCTTAACGTCACCGCGCTGAACGACGGCGATAGCCATTATTTGAAATAGGCCGGCAATTCGGAAAAACGCGGCAGACGGGTATCCTTCTCGGATAGAATCGCCTTGCCTGGAGCAACGGGCCAAGAAATAGCGATACTTGGATCGTCCCATGCCAGTCCCAACTCGTGCTCTGGCGAATAATGGCCGGTGGTTTTGTAAAACACGACAGTGTCGGGATCGAGAGCGCAAAAACCATGTGCGAAACCGACAGGGATCAACAATTGCCGTCGATTGTCAGCAGAAAGCTCCTCGCTTACCCATTGACCATAGGTTGGAGATGCGCGCCGCAGATCGACCGCAACATCTAGAATACGTCCCTGCAAAACACGAACCAGCTTGTGCTGAGCTTTCGGCTCGACCTGAAAATGCAGTCCACGAACCGTTCCTGCATCCTTGGACCAGGACTGATTATCTTGCACAAAAACGAGGTTGATGCCGTGTAGCGCGAACCTGTCCTGATTATAGGGTTCAAAAAAAAGTCCACGCGGATCCTCAAAGACCTTCGGGATAATAAGTTTCACTGCGGGGATTCTTGTCGCCTTGACCTCAAGCAACGATGCATTGGCAACCACTTCCGTCATATGGCAACACCCAGACGCTCTCCTCGATAAATGCCTGACTGAACGCGAGACCACCAAAGCTGATTATCGAGGTACCACTGCACGGTTTCGCGCAAACCCGTTTCAAACGTGTTCCGCGGGCGCCATCCAAGTTCATTGGCGATCTTGCTGGCATCGATAGCGTATCGCGCATCGTGCCCCGGACGATCGGTCACGAAAGAGATCAGATTTTCACGGCGGCCGATGGCGGCTTCCGGCGCGAGTTCATCGAGCATCGTGCAGATCAACTTCACGACTGACAGATTGCTGTATTCGTTGTGCCCGCCAATGTTGTAATTCGCCCCGGACGCGGCCCGCTCCGCTACCATCACGAGTGCCTCAGCATGATCCTCGACGTGCAACCAATCGCGAATATTGGCGCCCGTACCGTAAACCGGCAGAGGCTTTCCTTCGAGCGCATTGACGATCATCAGCGGGATCAGTTTCTCAGGAAACTGGTATGGACCATAATTGTTAGAGCAATTCGTGATGACAACGGGCAAATCATAAGTGTGGCGCCACGCGTGAACGAGGTGGTCCGACGAGGCTTTCGACGCAGAATAAGGCGAGCTCGGACGATAGGCTGTGTCTTCGGAAAAATAACCGTCAGCACCGAGAGAACCGAATACTTCGTCCGTTGAGACATGATGAAAGCGAAAGGCTTCCCGGCGCCCGGGCGGCAGTGCGCGCCAATGCTCCAACGCCGCTTGCAGCAGCGAGAACGTCCCGACGATGTTCGTCTGGATAAAATCACCGGGACCATCGATTGACCGGTCCACGTGACTTTCGGCAGCGAGATGCAAAATCACGTCCGGAGAAAAACGGGAAACGATCTGCCGCATCGTTGATGCATCTGCAATATCGGCCCGCTCAAAAAAATAGCGCGAATCGTTCGCCACCGCAGCCAGAGAATCCAGATTCCCGGCATATGTCAGCTTATCGACGACGAGCACATCGTGAGGCGTGTGCGCGATCAGACGGCGTACAACCGCAGACCCGATAAAACCCGCGCCGCCTGTGACAAGAAATTTTCGCCCGGTCGACATTCCCACCAGAGATGCCTGTCTTAATGATGAGATTGGTGGGCGCACCAGGGCTCGAACCTGGGACCCGATGATTAAGAGTCATCTGCTCTACCAACTGAGCTATGCGCCCGAAACTATTCGGAAAAATGCTCATCAAAGAGGG
This sequence comes from Hyphomicrobiales bacterium, assembly GCA_021732625.1. Classification (GTDB taxonomy): domain Bacteria; phylum Pseudomonadota; class Alphaproteobacteria; order Rhizobiales; family Xanthobacteraceae; genus SG-bin9. The sequence continues at coordinate 3,247 of JAKFUP010000110.1, read as the reverse complement.
CGTCGTTTAGCAAAGCGCCCCTGCGATGTCCAGCAAGGCAGGTGGGGTTTTCCCCGTCTCCGGGACCTGCACTTTCGGCCGATCGCGATCCCGAAAAACTCCTGCAAATCCGGGGCTTTGGGCCGAAGCCAGTATTCAGACAGCTTCGGCGCGTGGGATACTCAGAAACCCTACCCGACCGCCTTGCCGAATATCGCGTTTGGCAACATCAGCGACAGCTCCGGAACGTAAGTCACGACGACCAGGAAACCGAGCAGGATCAGGAGCCATCTCCAGGAAGCCGCCACGACCTGCACCAGCGTCATTCCGGTGATGCCGGAGGCAACGAACAGATTGAGCCCGACCGGCGGTGTCACCATGCCGATCTCCATGTTCACCACGAAGATAATTCCGAGATGAACCGGATCGATGCCGAGTTTGACTGCCGTCGGAAAGACGATCGGTGCAACGATCAGGATGATTGCTGACGGCTCCATGAAGTTGCCGGCGATCAGCAAAATGATGTTGACGATGATCAGGAATTGCCATGGCTGCAGATTGGCATCGATGATAGCGCGCGCGATATCCTGCGGAATCTGCGCGGTTGTGAGTACATGACCGAACAGAAATGCGTTGGCGATGATGAACATCAGCATCACGGTCACCCGCGATGAATCGGTCAGCACCTTCGGCACGTCGATCAGCTTCAGATCGCCATAAATGAAGACCGCAGCGATGAAGCCATAAACTGCCGCCACGGCCGCAGCTTCCGTCGGCGTGAAAATACCGCCGTAGATACCGCCCATGACGATCACGATCAGGAGCAATCCCCAGATCGCATCGCGTAAGGACAACAGCTGTTCGCTCCAGCTCGCGCGCGGCTGGCGCGGTAAATTCTTGATGCGCGCAACGATATAGATCGCAACCATCAACAGGACGCCGAGCGCGATCCCGGGGACAACGCCTGCCATGAACAGGCGGCCGACGGATGTCTCCGTCGTTGCCGCATAGACCACCATCACGATCGACGGGGGAATGAGAATGCCGAGCGTTCCGGCATTGACAATGACGCCTGTGGCGAAAGATTGCGTGTATCCGACCTTCACCATGCCGGCGATGACGATCGAGCCGATCGCTACCACGGTCGCGGGCGACGATCCGGACACCGCGGCAAAAAACATGCAAGCCAGCACCGAGGCGATCGCCAGGCCGCCGGGCAAATGACCGACCGACGCGACGGCGAAATTGATCATGCGACGCGCGACACCGCCGGTGGTGAGAAAGTTACCCGCCAGAATAAAGAAGGGGATAGCGAGAAGCGTCGATTGCTCCATGGTCTGGAAAAACTTCAAGACCAGCGAGGCAATGCTGTCCGGTTGAAACAGCAGGATCACCGTTAGCGACGACAGGCCAAGCGCCATCGCAATCGGCATTCCCAGAAACAGCAGTACGAAAAGCAGAATAAAAAGGACCACCGTTGTCATCGGGACACCGTGGTCGCATCCGGATTGATGTCGCCGCCAACATCGCGAATGGCGTCATGCGCTTCGTCCGCCAGCTCATACCCCGGCGATTTGCCGCTCAAAATCCGCCAGCCCATCTGCAGCAGACGATAGAGCAGAAGCGCAAAGCCAATGATAAGGCAGCTACTGAGAATCCATCGTTCGACAGGAATGTCTTCCGCCTCGACGCCCAGGATACGCAGACGGCCGATGTAGACCCACGAGCCGTAGAGCATCAGGCAGGTGTAGAGAATGGCGAGTGCCGTCACCAGCAGACCGACGATCCGCTGCCAAGCCAGCGGCAGCAGGCGGACCACAGCATCCACGCCGATGTGAGCTTTGACACGCACACCATAGGAAATACCAAGCAGCACCAGCCAGCCGAACATGTAGAAGTTCGCTTCAAGGGCCCAAAGCCAACCGGCGTTGAAGCCATAACGCATGACGACCTGCACGAAGGTGAGCACAGTCATCGCGCCCAGCAGAACGGCGAGAAGTGTTTCCTCAAGCCGGTGCAATACCGATCGGATCGTCACGCCATCCCCCAAAAGGCAATCCGGCGGGCATCATTGGCATGCCCGCCGGAACTCATCGTTGTCAGCTCTTGCCGCCGCTGTTCGACTTCAGCGCCGACTGGATCAGATCCTTGCCGATCGCACTTTCGAACTTCGTCCAAACCGGCTCCATCGCCTTCTTCCACTCGGCGCGCTGCGCGGGCGTCAACTCCTGAATCGTCGCGGTACCGGATGTCGCGATCTTCTTCCTGGCGTCTTGATTAAGCTGATCGGCAACGTCATTGTTGACCTTGGTTGCCAACTTCATCGCCTTTTCGAGACCTTCCTTCACATCCTTCGGCAGGCCGTTCCACCACGTGGCGTTGGTCACCACCATATAGTCGACGACGCCATGCTCGGTCTCGGTGAAGTTCTTCTGCACTTCCTGATACTTCTGCGAGAAACTGTTCGACCACGTATTTTCCTGCGCATCGACCGTTCCGAGCTGAAGCGCCTGATAGACTTCGGCGAAGGCCAGCTTCTGCGGATTGGCGCCAAGCTGGATGAACTGTGCAGCCAGAACGTCGGAAGGTTGCACGCGGAACTTGAGACCCTTGGCATCGCCCGGCGTGAGCAACGGCTTGTTGGCCGACATCTGCTTCATGCCGTTGTGCCAGTAATCGAGACCGATGAAGCCCTTTGAGCTCATCGACGTCAGAAGCTTCTGGCCCTCCGGTCCTTGCTGGAAGCGATCGATCGCGCCGATATTGTCAAACAGGAACGGCAGATCGAATACCTGAAGCTGCTTGGTGAACTTGTCGAACTTCGACAGCGACGGCGCGATAAATTGCACGTCGCCGAGCGCAAGCGCTTCCATTTCCTTGGCGTCACCGAAAAGCTGCGAGCTCGGATAGACCTCCACCTTCACCTTGCCGGGCAGAAGCTTCTCAGCCTCTTCCTTGAACTTGAGAGCGGCCTGGCCCTTCGGTGTCTTTTCCGCAACCACGTGGCTGAACTTGATGACGATCGGCTGCTGCGCCGAGGCAGGTCCGATCAACGCGAGAACCGCGATCGATGCCGCAGCGATGAAAATCTTGCGCATGTTTCCTCCGTTTATCTTTTTGGAACTGGCCGCATTGCCAGACTGTTTCTGCGCCCGCCAGAACGCACCATTGCAGAGGCAGACGGTGAAGACCATTGCCTGTTCGGCGGATGCGCCATTTTGTATGCTGCGATGCAAAACGCGACGCCGGAGCGTCGCGTTTCGAACTT
>JAKFUP010000100.1 GCA_021732625.1 Hyphomicrobiales bacterium | reverse complement strand
GCATTCATCCAGGTGTTTGTGTTGGCGGTCGCGTTGGTGAGGACTGCCTGATAGCTCTTTGGCAGTGCGTTGAACTTCTCAAGATTCGCGAACGCATGAACTGTAGGCCCGCCTTCCCAGAAACCCGGGTAATAATAATACTGAGCGACCTTGTTGAATCCGAGCTTCTCGTCGTCATACGGACCGACCCACTCGGCCGCATCGATGGTACCTTTCTCCAGCGACGGATAAATATCACCACCGGCAATCTGCTGCGGTACGACGCCTAGCTTTTGCAGCACTTGACCCGCAATGCCTCCGATGCGGAATTTCAAGCCCTGGAGATCGGCCGGAGTCTTGATTTCCTTACGGAACCATCCACCCATCTGCGTGCCGGTGTTGCCGCAAGGAAAACCGACGACGCCGAACTTCTTGAAGAACTCATTGCCCATTTCGTTGCCGCCGCCCTGATACAGCCACGAGTTCTGCTGGCGCGCATTGAATCCAAACGGCACCGAGGCAAACACGGCAAACGTCGGATCCTTGCCGACATAGTAATACGAGACCGTGTGGCACATCTCGACGGTGTTATTCGAAGTCGCATCGAGAGCCTGCAAACCCGGGACGACTTCGCCAGCGGCAAAAACTTGAATCTGGAATTTATTGTCGGTCATCTCTGCGACCTGCTTGGCGAGATATTCCGCGCCGCCATAGATCGTATCGAGCGACTTCGGGAAGCTCGACGTCAAGCGCCATTTCACCTCTGGCGACGACTGGGCAATGGCCGGCGAGGCGACTGCGGTTGCTGCAGCACCCGCTACGGTTACTTTCAGAAAATCACGACGCTTCATGAGCATCTCCTTTTATATTTGTTTCTTCGTGCCGGGAGCAGACCAACAAAGGTTGGCTTTTCATTGTCACTCGCTTGGTGCGGAGTCTGTAACATGGAAGCGTTATGCGAGAGACGCATGGGAGAACGGCTCCAGCGCATTTTACGACATACACACAACCGTCTTTGACCAAAGTCGGAGTGGAGTTCTGGGCGAATTGCCGAGCCGGTATCAGGCCGACGCCGCGACCGGTTCAAGGGCGTCCCTCACTCGTCCCGCAAGCTCGCGATAGATTTTTGCGTAAGAGCTATCAGGCATGCTCTCGACGATCGGCGTGCCCTGATCCGAGTTAGTGCGGATCGCAAGATCTAGCGGAACCTCGCCAAGAAAAGGCACGCCTAAACGCTCTGCTTCGATGCGCGCGCCGCCATGGCCGAAAATATCCGACCGCGTGCCACAATGCGGGCACTCGAAGTAACTCATATTCTCGACCACGCCCAACACCGGAATGTTGACCTGACGGAACATCATGACACCTCTGCGCGCATCCATCAGTGCGAGATCCTGAGGGGTCGAAACAATCACCGCGCCGTTGATCGGCGCCTGTTGCGACAGGGTGAGCTGCGCGTCTCCGGTGCCCGGAGGCAAATCGATGACCAGTACATCGAGCTTACCCCAGACAACTTCTCGCAGCATCTGTGTGATGGCCGACATGATCATTGGACCCCGCCAGATCATCGGCATGTCGTCCGACACAAGAAACCCGATCGACATAATCGAGAGACCAAAACGCGCGATTGGAATCATCCGCTTTTCGCTGTCCAGTTCGGGCCTTTCCTGCGTACCGATCAGGCGCGGCACCGACGGGCCGTAAATATCCGCATCGAGCAGGCCGACGCGCAGTCCGAGATCGCGCAAACCCAATGCAAGGTTGAGTGCAGTCGTTGATTTTCCGACGCCTCCCTTGCCTGATGCCACGGCCACTACGGACGCCACGCCGCGAATCGGCGCGGGCCGCCCGCTGGCGGATGCATGTGAATGCCGATGCGTGCTACGGGGCGCCCCGGCCGGCTGCACGCCTTGACGCGGAGATGTAGTTGCCTTGCGCTCAGCCGTCAGCGCAACAAGCGTAGTCGTCACGCCCGCGATCTGCCGAACCGCAGCGTCCGCCTTGGCGCGGACAGGCTCCCAAGACTGGGCCTGGGCAGCATCGACATTGATCGAAAAAAAGACCTTGCCATCGCTCGCGACGATGTCCGACAACACGCCGGCGTCAGTCAAAGGAACTCCTTGCGGTGTGGTGATCGCCGCCAACGCCGCCAGAACCTGGTCTTTCGTCACTACCAAAAAAATCTCCCGGATCGTATGCTCGGCCGCTGTCATGACGCCGTGCATCGGTCCGGTCAACCATTCTCCTTGTCGCGCGCCACACAGATCAGTGGCAGATCCGCTGACCGTCGACCACAGTGCAGCGGTTGGCCACGGGCTTGCCTGCCGGATTTCTAGGCTGGATCTGGCCCTGCCTACGCGGACCCTGCTGAGCATTGACCAACCGGCTGTTGGGCTGAATCCGCCCTGAAGGGCCGACCAGAGTCTGCGGTCGTCCACCTTGCTGGAACTGGTTACCGTCGCGGAAAGGCCGGCGAGGGTTCTCTTCAAACCGGCGATCGATTTTCACCCGCCCATTGTCCCGCGTCACGATGCGGCCGTCCGGATTGACAGTGGCGCCCGGGCGCCCGGCCAAGCGACCCGGACGGCGCCTGTCGAAGCCGTCCTGCCTTTTCAGATCGGCCGGCGGCAGCACCGCGATCGTGTTGCCGCTCGGGCGCGTCGTAATCGCGGGAGTCGCAATCCGGTCCGAGTCCCTGGCCGGCAACCTGACATCCAGCAAGCTCTTGCCCGGCGGAGGACTTTGCACCTGACCTTTTGGCAATTCTGCCTGCTTGTTTGACGGCACTTTCGAAAAATCGAGTTGCTTGATCACGTCCGGCTTCACATTCGGCAGCGGCTTGGGTTGCGGCGCGGGCAACGACGTCAATTTGACTTGCGGCGCAAGTTGCGGCGGTACGATCAGTTTTGTCGGCTGGTAAAATGGCATCGCTTTCGGTTGCAGCTGCAGCTTAAGCGCCGCCTGCGCGTACTGACTGTTCGTGTATTTGTTGTAGAAGGCTTGATACGTAGCCGGCGAATTGGCGAGCAGAGCATTGTACCAGGCAATCGACATCACCTTGGCGGCAAGCAGCGCACGGATGCGGATCAGCACCGGATCATGCGGATAAAGCTCGATGAATTCCTCGTAGTATTCGACGGAATCTTCCGCGATCACATACTCATACGCATCGCGCTGAGGACGCGCACGCAGGGCCTGCGGCGCATAGGCGGCCTTCACCGGCGCCGGCTTGATGGACGCAGCCAAAGTATCGCCGAAGAAATAAAAGTCGCCGGTCAAGGATGAACTCTCCCACGGAGTCTGACGGCCGTCTGTGGTTTCGTTCACGAGCAGGCGAACCTTTTTGAAGAACTGCTCGATCGGAACGTTCGGCTGACGCGCCAGGCGCAGGAACGCCGCGGTATATGGGCTATTGGTACCTGCCCCGTCGTAAGCCTGCGTTCCTGGTGCAGTGGAATAGGCTACGATCGAGCCGTTCGGCGCATCGACGATCGCCAGCCCGCGGCTGTCGTCCTTCAGCGCATCGAACGGATCATTGCGGCATGCATCGAGCACGACAATGCGCATCCGGCTTGGCACTGCCTCGAGCGTCGCCATGATGTCAACGAGACGAATTGTGGAGGCCTCTACATCGGTTTCCCGCGAGATTTTTGCATCGACCGGAACCAGAAAATTGTCGCCTGCAACCTGCAGACCATGGCCGGCGTAGTACACGAACGCCACCGTGTCCGGTCCGCGCGTTGCGACCTTTCCAGCGAAATCCTGAATCACCTGGATCATGTTGTCATGGTCGAGGTCGGTACCCGAGGTCACCTCGAAACCGGCCGCCGTCAGAAGTCCAACCACCTGTTTCGCATCGTTCGCCGGGTTGGCCAAAGGTGTGGCATGGGCATAGGCGCTGTTGCCAATGACGAGAGCGACCCTCTGCTCAGGACCTCTTGCCCGTGAGTTGCCGATATTGGCCGGGTGCGGCGTCTCACGCGCCTCCCGGGAGATCGAGGACGAGGCACCTTCAGCAGGCACGACATCGATTGTCCGGCTTTCACCCTGCGCGCGGACCGGGCCAGCGACGAGCACCAGAGCGAGACTGAACAAAGCCCCGCATAACATCAGTCCTTTTATCAGCCTGCTCATGATCTTCCCCTGGCAAGAAATTCTCCTGCCATTCGTCGCTGGACGACCGAACAGGGTTCAAACCGTCCAAAACGCGGGAAAAGCAGTATTTCAAGCGCGACCGCTCGTGAGCAATTAATCAAGCGTTAACGTGATTATCTTGAGGTTTAAGGCAGCCCTTAATGATTTCGCGCAACAGATAGGGTTCGGCAAAATATTACGCCCGTCAGCGTCCCCCAGTTGTGTCCAGTCGATGAGTGACCCACTCGAACGGCCCGAAGTTATTGAGGTTTCCAGCGATTCCGCAGCGCCCCCCGCAATGCGGCGCCGGACCGCGGCACAACGTGTCCGCGAAGCACGGGACCGCATTACATCCACCAGCGGAACCCGGCCCGCGTTCGACCACGAGCTGTTGCGCCAATATGCCCAGACCCGGATCTCGGCGTCGCTGGTCATCATGCTGCTTGCGGCTGCCAACGGCCTTCTGTTCAGCCTTTGGATAGAGCCCTACAACGCGGCCGCATGGGCAACCGGCGTTTTCGCTCTTCACCTGATCATCGTCCGCTCCTGCAAGACGTACCTCGCCGAGACGCCGACTCCCGCGAGCGCACGTAAATGGCAGCGGCGTTTTATTCTGCTCGATCTGTTTTACGGGTTGGCGTGGGCGGCCATTCTCGTGCAGCCGGCGAACAACGACATTATCTCGAACACGCTGTTGATGGTCGTGATGTTGCTGGTGGTGGCGATGTCCAGCATGGTCGCCGCAAGCCTGCCGATGGCGGCATTTGCTGCGACCGTACCGGTCACGTCGGCGATTGCGCTCACCTTTACTTTACGCGGCTCATTGGACGCCTACATTCTGGCCCTACTCGCAGTTGCTGCGGAGGGTTACTTCAGTTTGCTGGCCCATCGGCTTCACTCGACGACGTTCACGACGCTGGAAGCGCGTGCCGAAAAAGACGCGCTGATTGGCGAACTGGAGCAGGCAAAGGCGATCTCTGACGAAGCACGTTTTCGCGCCGAAGCCGCCAACATCTCAAAATCTCGTTTCCTGGCCCAGATGAGTCACGAACTGCGTACACCGCTCAACGCTATTCTCGGATTCTCCGAAGTTATGAAGAGCGAGATTTTTGGTGCGCATTCGGTCGCGGTCTACAAAGACTATTCAAGCGACATCCATAACTCGGGCGTACACCTGCTTAATCTGATCAATGAGATTCTCGACCTTTCACGAATCGAGGCCGGCCGATACGAGCTGAACGAGGAAGCAGTATCGATCACGCACGTCGTGTCCGACTGCCATCACCTGCTGAAGCTGCGCGCGTCGAGCCGTGACATCACTATTCATGAAGTCTTCGAACAGGACATGCCCCGGGTCTGGGCCGATGAGCGCGCCACGCGTCAAATCGTGCTCAATTTGCTGTCGAACTCGATCAAGTTTACACCCAGAGGTGGCGAAATTTGGCTTAAGGCGGGTTGGACAGCATCCGGTGGTCAGTACCTCAGTTGCAAGGATAACGGCACAGGCATCCCGGAAGACGAAATACCAATTGTACTCGCCTCGTTCGGTCAGGGGTCGAATTCGATCAAGTCTGCTGAGCAAGGCGCCGGACTCGGTCTTCCGATTGCCAAGAGCCTGATCGACATGCACGGCGGAACGCTGACGCTGAAATCGAAACTGCGGATCGGCACCGAGGTCATCGTGACTTTCCCACCAGAGCGCGTCATGTCGGCGCTCGCACCGGTCGAGGAGCTTGCTCCGACACTCCAGCCAGAATGGCCGGAGGATTCCTCGGGCAACAGGCAGCGCGCACGCAATACGCCGATCATGAACGCAGGCACCGGGCTGTGAGCATGACCGTGTTGACGGCCGCAAAGCATCTGAAAACAGGCAAATGAGCCTTCATCAATGGCGCGCGTCAATCCACTGGCAAACCCCCGCCGGGGCTTGCACCAGCTCACGGATTGATCTCAATACCGGCCATGGCAAACGACACACCATGCAACGCTGTTTGTTTCATCGATCCGCGCACCGATCTTTGCGCCGGCTGCGGGCGCACGCTGCCGGAAATTGCAATGTGGCATCGGCTCGAGAGCAGCGAGCGCCTCGCTATCATGGCAACGCTCCCGCAGCGCATGGCCACTGCGGGAATGCCGCCCGCTCCAAGCCGCAACCGGAAAACCGGCCCGTCCTGACAGGTGAATTGTGATCCGTATTCTCCTCGCGTTGCTGGCCGTTGCAGTCCCGATCGGTGCCGTTCTGGCTTACGGCGATGCAAACGATCTCGCGAGAGCGACCTGGGCGATCTCGCACGCTTTCGTTGAGAACGATCAGAAAGCGCTGCGGATGGTGGAAATCCAGCGCCGCGACAGCGGCGAGTTCAAGTTACGTGCCAGGATCAACGGCGCCAATGCGCCGATGGTCATCGATACCGGCGCGACATCGGTGGTCCTGACCTACGAGACGGCGAAAGCGGCTGGACTGCCGCTCGAACTGCTGGTTTTCAATGTCGATGTGGAAACAGCAAGCGGCCGCACCCGTGCAGCAAAGCTGACGATCGACAACCTCGCGATCGGAAAGCTGGTCGAGCACGGGGTCCCAGCGCTCGTGGTGCCTAAAGGGCAGATGAAAACCAACCTGCTCGGCATGAGCTTTCTGGACCGGCTGGAAAGCTGGGAAGTGCGTGCCGACAAACTCATGCTGCGCGGCTATCCGTAATCGCTGCAGAGTCCGGCGCTACATCGCTAACCATCGCGATCGCATGATTCAATACATCAACGCCCGCATTCGGCCTGGTAGCATGTTCGGATAGATACCGTCGGAACGCGCGTGCGCCAGGGACACCGTGGAAGGCGCCAACGAAATGCCGCGTGATCGCATGCAACCGCGTTCCCTTGGATAATTCTCCTTCGATGTAAGGCGTCATGGCGCGGAGCGCTTGCTTCATCGACGCATGCGGGGATGGCTCGTTGAAGATGTCCGGGTCTACAGCCAAAAGCCGCCAAGGCTCATGATAGGCCGCGCGACCGAGCATCACGCCATCGACATGCGCGAGATGCCCCCTCGATTGCGGGATATCTGCAATCCCGCCATTGATGACAACCGGGACATCGGGCATCGCCGCTTTCAAACGATAGACGCGATCATAATCGAGCGGCGGGATGTCACGATTCTCTTTCGGCGACAGTCCGTTCAGCCATGCCTTGCGTGCGTGGACGATCAATACATCGGCGCCCGCTTCAACAACCGCTCTCGCCAGTGTGTCGAGCGCGACTTCAGCGTCCTGATCGTCGATACCGATCCGGCATTTGACCGTCACCGGGACACGCACGGCGCGTTTCATTTCCGCTACGCATTTTGCTACAAGCTGCGGCTCTGCCATCAGGCAGGCTCCGAAGCGTCCGCTCTGAACGCGGTCGGACGGGCAGCCGACATTCAGATTGATCTCGGCATAACCGAAATCTTCGCCAATGCGTGCGCTTGTCGCGAGATCCTGCGGATCGGATCCGCCAAGCTGCAAAGCCACAGGCTGTTCGCTGGCGTTGAAGCCAAGCAATCGCTTACGGTCTCCGTGAATGACCGCACCGGTCGTCACCATCTCGGTATAGAGTCGCGCACGCTGCGAGAGTTGGCGATGAAACGCCCGGCAGTGCCGGTCGGTCCAGTCCATCATCGGCGCAATGGAGAAGCGGTGATCTGACATTTCGTTTTATTGAATCTCGAAATAGGCGGCCATTGGAAAGTTTGCCACCGAGCTGAAGATAGGTTATTTTCCCTTTCTTTTCAACTGCTTGACTAGACCGTTATCTTGAGCTTGTTTGCGCACTCACCGAATGAGAAGTAGCATATGATGGGTCGGCAGCGCCGACCGGTACAACACAGTTGTCGTGAATAAGAGAATTACCCCTCATGCAAATCGATGCGATCCAGATTGGAAACGATCCTCCCAATGACGTGAACGTCATCATCGAGGTGCCGATCGGCGGTGAGCCAATCAAATACGAGATGGACAAGGCCGCCGGAACGCTGGTGGTCGACAGGTTTTTGCACACTCCGATGCGCTACCCCGGCAACTATGGATTCGTTCCGCATACACTCTCCGACGATGGCGATCCGATCGACGTGCTGGTCGCCAACACAAGACCGATCGTGCCGGGAGCCGTCATCAATGTGCGCCCCATCGGCGTGTTGCTGATGCAGGACGACGGCGGCGGCGACGAAAAAATCATAGCCGTACCAGTCCCGCGGCTGACCAAGCGCTACGAGAATGTTCACAACTTCACGGATTTGCCGGTCATCACGCGCGAGCAAATCCAGCACTTCTTCGAACACTACAAGGACCTTGAACCCGGAAAATGGGTCAAGCTGACCGGCTGGGGTGACGCGGCGGAGGCCCGCAAGCTGATCACAGAGGCTATCGCACGTGCCAAGACATAGGTTACCGCGCGGCCAACACAAAGCCGCATTGGCGGGGCTATGAATCATCACAATCCCAGTGATATTCTGGCATCATGACCATAAAGCAAAAGCTTTGGCAGTTTGCGTGTGCGGCGATGGTCCTGATCGCCGTTCAGTTCGCACCTGCATTGGCCCGCGCTCATGGCGGTCACGATCATGGCGCAGCCCCGCACAGCGACCACAACCATCATTCAATTGCTTCGCATGAGATCGCGTCTCACGGTGTGACCGCAGCTCAAAATACGCCTTTCGTCGCCGGCGTCGAAGCTCCCGCAAAATCCGAAACTATCATCACTGCTCAAGACGCAGCGTCCTCGGCCAAGGATGTCGACGGATGCGCGAGTGGGTGTTGTTGCAAAGGTATCGGCTGCTGCGGGGCAGCAGCTCTCGCATCTCCTTCGCAAAGCCTGCCTCTCGCATCTCGCTGGCACCGCCTTGATTTGGCCGGTCCTATCCGTGTTCTGGGAACAGAACCCGAGAGTCTTCGCAAGCCTCCTCGAAACCTCGCCTGAGCGACGACATCGCTGCGAGTCTGCGTTGCAGACCGCGTGAGCGACGAAGCTTCTTTTCAGGTGAGGACTCCATATGTACTCGTTATCACGCGCGGCGCTGAATTTGGCTGCTGTGCTGTTGTTCTTCCAAGCAGTTGAACCTCTGCTGGCGCACGACGGCCATGACCATAGCGCGCCCGCCCCCGCGCTGATCGCCAGCGTTGCCCCTCGCGCCGAGGCCACTTCTGAAACGCACGAGCTGGTCGCCATCGCGCGCGACAGTGTGCTTTCAATTTACGTCGACCGATTCCCGACCAACGAGCCGGTCGATGGAGCGGCGATTGATATTGAAACCCCTGCCGGACCGCAAACCGTCAGCGGCAAATCCGGCGAGCCCTATCGCCTCGATGCTCCGTGGTCCAGCAAGGCCGGCTCATACGATCTGATTTTTACGATCACAACCGATGGCAACATCGACATCCTGCCTCTCACACTGGTCATTCCGGGCAACGACACTGGCGGAAGGACCGGGGCGATCTCCTGGCTATCCACCTCCGCCATCGCGGATGAGGTCCGGCGGCGTTTCGGGCACGACATTCGCGGCATACTCCTGGCGCTGTTCGGAGGTTTTGCGGCCGGCGTTGGCGCGATGCTGTTGCTGCGGCGTCGAAGCAGAACGGCAATCATTCTCGCTCTGGCTGGCGCACTCGCATCCTTCAACAGTCCATCAAACGCCCACGATGGCGACGATCACTCCAACTCCAAGCCGGCCGTGTTGGCACTCGCGATCCGCGATCTGGCCCAACGCCTTCCCGATGGCGGCGTGTTTGTCCCAAAGAGCACGCAGCGCATTCTCGCACTTCGCACAGTGATGACGGAATCCAAAGCACACAGCCGCGCAATCGAATTACCGGGACGGATCATTCCTGATCCCAATGCCAGCGGGTTTGTTCAAGCCTCCGTTGGAGGACGCCTGTCAGCACCGCCCGCCGGATTCCCGAGGCTTGGGATGCTGGTGAAAAAAGGAGACGTGCTGGCTTTCGTCGAGCCACCGCTTCAGGCCATCGATGTATCCGACATGCGCCAGCGACAGGGCGAACTCGACCAGCAGATTTCCATCGTCGAAAGCCGGCTGGTGCGCTTTGAGTCGCTCGCGCCGACCGGCGCCATCGCCCGCTCGCAACTGGAAGAGACGCGCCTCGAACTTCAGGGGTTAAAGGACAGACGCAGTTCGCTCGACAAGATACGCCGCGAACCTGAAGCCCTGAAAGCTCCGGTGGATGGCGTGATAGCCGAAGGCACGCCGGTCGCCGGGCAGATCGCTCAGTCCAACGCAGTGATTTTCCATATCGTCGATCCGACAAAGCTGTGGGTCGAAGCCCGGAGCTTTGACGTGCTCACAGGTGTCCGCAGTGCAACGGCAAACATCGGAAACGATCGGATCGCCACGCTCTCTTTCCGGGGCTCGGGATTCGCCGACCGTAACCAGTCGATACCAGTCCAGTTCGCGATCGAGGGCGACCATTCGGGCCTGCGCGCCGGACAATTTGTGACTGTGCTTGCGACGACTGGAGAAGAGAGAATCGGCCTGGCGATTCCGCGCGCGAGTCTGGTGCGCAACGCCAACGGACAGGAGGTCGTCTACGAACATGTCGCGGCTGAACGCTTCGAGCAGCGCCCGGTCAGGATTGAGCCGCTCGACGGTGATCGCGTCTTTGTTGCGGCCGGCCTTGGGCAAGGCAAGCGCCTCATCGTGCAAGGCGCCGAACTTCTCGATCAGGTGCGCTGAGGAGATTGACCTATGTTTCGCTTTCTCGTCACGCAGTCATTGCGCAACAACCTTCTGGTGATGGCGGCTGCGCTGGTGCTGGTATTGCTCGGCATCTTCAGCGCCAGCCGGTTGCCGGTCGATGTGTTTCCTGATCTCAACAAGCCGACGGTCACGATCCTGACCGAGTCGGAAGGGCTTGCACCGCCTGAAGTCGAACAGCTCGTCAGTTTCCCGATCGAAACCCAGATGAATGGCGTGCCCGGCGTTTCACGGGTCCGTTCCGTCTCGGGAATCGGTCTTTCGATCGTTTACATCGAGTTCGATTGGGGCACCGACATCTATCGTAACCGTCAGCAGGTTGCCGAACGCCTCAATCTGGTCAGAACCCAGTTGCCGCTGAACACGGTCCCGCAGATGGGGCCGGTCAACTCGATCATGGGACAAATTGTGCTCGTCGCCGTCACAAGCGACCGGGCCACCCCGATGGAGGTTCGCGAGGCCGCGGACTTTGTTGTGAGGCCGCGGCTGCTGACGATTTCCGGCGTCGCACAGGCGATCCCGATGGGCGGCGAAGTCCGCCAGTACCGGATTGCACCCAATCCGCCGGCGCTACGCAGCCTCGGCGTTACTTACGAACAGATCGAGCTTGCGCTCACTCAGTTCGGCACGAACACCGGCGGCGGATTTACCGACCAGCACGCGCGCGAATATCTGATCCGCAACATCGGGCGGACGACAAACCTCGACGATCTTCGCAACGTCGTCGTGGCCCAGGTTAATGGCGGGCCTGTCTATCTGAAGCAAATTGCTGCTGTCGAGTTTGCGCCCAAGGTCAAACGCGGCGACGCTGGCTACATGGGCAAGCCCGCTGTCGTCGTCTCGATCGAAAAACAGCCCAATATCGATACCATCCGGCTCACGCGCGAAATCGAGCAGGCGCTGAAAGAAATTACGGCTTCGTTGCCGCAAGGCATGAAGGCAGACCAAATCGTTTTTCGTCAAGCTAACTTCATCGAAGCCTCGATCAGCAACGTCGAGCGGGTTCTCCTTGAGGCAGGGGCCGTTGTTGCCGTTGTGCTGTTCGCATTTTTAATGAACTGGCGCACCACGGCGATCTCGCTGACGGCGATCCCCGTATCGATCCTGACGACCGCCGTGATTTTTTATTTCGCAGGCCTGTCGATCAACACCATGACCCTTGGAGGAATCGCCATCGCCATCGGCGAACTGGTCGACGATGCCGTTGTCGACGTTGAGAATATCTTCCGGCGGCTGCGTGAGAACCGCGCTCTGGAGCAACCACGACCGGCTTTTGACGTGGTCGTCGCAGCGTCGCAGGAAGTCCGCTCCGGCATCGTTTATGCGACCGCCATTATCGTTCTGGTGTTTGTACCTTTGTTTGCACTCTCGGGAATCGAAGGCCGCCTGTTCGTGCCGCTCGGTCAAGCCTACATTATCTCGATACTCGTGAGCCTTGCGGTATCCATCACCCTCACCCCGGTGATGGCTTATCTTATGCTCCCGCATCTCAGGCGCATGGATCATGGCGACAGCGCGCTGGTGCGATGGCTCAAACGCGTCAACGGCGCCCTGCTTGAGAAGGTTTTCCGACGTCAACGTACGCTCATGGCGTCGGCGCTGGCAGCGGTCGTTCTTGCGGGCATCGCTGCATTCTATCTGCCGCGCACATTCCTGCCGCCGTTCAACGAAGGCACCTTCACCATCAACATGGTCTTCAACCCGGGAATTTCGCTCGCCGAGTCCGACCGCGTCGGTTTGATTGCCGAGCGTCTTCTGCTCGAGATTCCGGATATCAAGACCGTCGGTCGGCGTACCGGACGCGCGGAACTGGATGAGCACGCCGAAGGCGTCCATTCGTCAGATCTTGAAGTCAATCTGAACGAAACGTCGCGGCCGAAGCCTGAGATCGTCGCAGACATCCGGTCGCGGCTCGCGGTACTGCCGGCTGCAATCAATGTCGGTCAACCGATCTCGCATCGCCTCGATCACCTGCTATCGGGAGTCCGTGCTGACATTGCATTGAAAGTATTCGGAGACGACCTGAATACGCTTCGCGCAACTGCGGAGATGTTGCGAGGCAGACTGGCCGACATTCCCGGCCTCACCGACCTTCAGGTCGAGAAGCAGGTGTTGATCCCGCAACTGGAAATTCGCGTCGATTACAGCCGTGCCGCGCTTTATGGCGTACCGCCGACGGCCGTCGTTCAGCAGCTCAGCCGGCTTTCAAACGGGCGCGTGATCTCACGGGTGGTCGATGGCTATCGCCGGTTCGACGTCACGATGCGGCTGCCCGATCGGTTGCGCACAACGCAGACGCTCGGCGACTTGCTGATCGAAACACCGTCGGGCTGGGTGCCGGCGCGACAGATTGCCGAGATCAAGGAGACCGAAGGACCTAATCAGATTTTACGGGAGAACGGCCGCCGCCGTCTGGTGGTGTTGGCCAATATCACTTCAGGTGCCGATACGGCGCAAATCGTCGATGCAATCAGAAATGTCACCGCGTCTGCAAAGCTGCCCGAAGGCTTCTATGTTCGCCTCGAGGGCACATTCCAGGCTCAGGAAGAGGCAAGCCAGACAATCGCGGTGCTGTCGCTGTTGTCGCTGTTGCTGGTGTTCGCGGTTCTCTACAGCCGCTACCGCTCGACGGTGCTTGCTCTGATCGTGATGGGCAACGTCCCGCTCGCCCTGATCGGATCGGTTGCAGCGTTGTTGATCGCCGGGCAACCGCTGTCCGTTGCGTCCATGATTGGGTTTATCACGCTGACCGGAATTGCGGTTCGCAACGGCATCCTGAAAATCAGCCACTACATCAACCTTGCGCTGAGCGAAGGGTTGCCGTTCGGGCATGACCTGGTGGTACGCGGCAGTCTCGAACGGTTGACGCCCGTCCTGATGACGGCTTTGTCGGCAGGCATCGCGCTCGTGCCGCTGCTGATCGACGCGGCAACACCGGGCAAGGAAATTCTTCACCCCGTTGCCGTGACGATATTCGGCGGCCTCGTCAGCGCAACTCTTCTCGATACGTTCCTGACGCCCGTACTTTTCCTGCGGTATGGCAAAGAGCCGCTTGAACGATTGCGGCGCGACTCCAACACCGGTGCGACGTCCTCACAATCGAACACACCCGCCGAAGCATATTGATCATTACACTGGAGAAACGACGATGAACGCAATATTTCTGGTTATTACAACGCTGTTGCTGACGCCTGCATCCGGTTCCGCACACGACGCGAAAGGACCACACGGAGGGGAAGTGACAGACGCCGGTTCCTACCACGTCGAACTGGTCGTGAAGTCCAATACGGTTACCGTCTTTGTCAGCGACAAGAACGAAAAGCCGATTGCAGCGACCGGTTTCAAGGCAATCGCCATTCTCGTTGTCGGTGGCAAAGCTGAGCGTATAGTAATGGAGCCTGCCGGAGAAAGCAGGCTGTCCGGAACAACGGCCATCGTGGTCCCGGCACGGCCAAAAGGCGTCGTTCAGTTAACAGCACCGGACGGGAAGACAGCGCAGGCGAAATTCAATTGACGGCCATCGCTGCCAATTGGCCATCGGCGTGGGCATGCCTCGTCTTCCCAAAAACGCGTACGGCCGGATGGACAACTGCAACGGTCCCCGGCAATGTTCTGACCAACGTAAGAACACCAACAACAATATCAAAAAAATCGGGAGGGCCTATGCTCAAGACGCGATTCACCGAACTGGTCGGTGTTGAACATCCGATCGTTCAAGGCGGAATGCAATGGGTCGGCCGCGCCGAACTGGTCGCCGCAGTTGCGAACGCTGGCGCACTGGGTTTCATCACAGCCCTCACCCAGCCGACGCCCGAAGACTTGACCAAGGAGATCGCACGTTGCCGCGATATGACTGACAAGCCGTTCGGCGTGAACCTCACAATTTTGCCGACCATCAAACCGCCGCCTTATGCAGAGTACCGACAGGCGATCATCGAAAGCGGAATCAAGGTCGTTGAAACGGCTGGCAACAAGCCGCAGGAACACGTCGATGAATTCAAGAAACACAAGGTCGTCGTCGTGCACAAATGCACCAGCGTCCGGCATGCGCTTTCTGCCGAACGGATGGGTGTCGATGCGATCTCGATCGACGGCTTTGAATGTGCCGGCCATCCCGGCGAGGACGACACACCTGGTCTGATCCTGGTCCCCTGCGCAGCGGACAAGGTGAAGATTCCCATGATCGCATCGGGCGGTTTCGGCGACGGCCGCGGTCTGGTCGCAGCACTCGCTCTGGGCGCGGAAGGCATCAACATGGGCACACGCTTCATGTGCACCAAGGAAAGTCCGATCCACCAGCACATCAAGGAGCAGATCGTCGCCAATGACGAGCGCGCCACCGAGCTGATTTTCCGCACAATGCGAAATACCTCGCGCGTGGCAAAGAACACAATCAGCACAAAAGTTGTTGCGATGGAGAAGGACGGCGCAACCTTCGAACAGGTTCGCGAGCTGGTCGCCGGCTCACGTGGACGTGGTGTGTACGAGAATGGCGATCCAAACGCGGGCGTATGGTCCGCCGGTCAGATTCAAGGCCTGATCCACGACATCCCGACTTGCGCCGAACTGGTCTCACGCATCATGCGGGAAGCCGAAGCCATCATTCAAGCTCGTCTCGAGAGCATGCTGAGCGGCAAACGCCGCGACGCTGCTGCCTGAGTACAGACCAGACACATCCAAGAGAAAGCCAAGTTATGAAAGCCTATGTTTACGATGCAAATGGCGCTGCCATTGCTGACGTTCCAAAACCGTCGCCCGCTGGGACCCAGATTCTGGTTAAGGTTCACGCCTGCGGCCTCAATCGCGCCGATGTCGGTATGTCGAAGGGACATGCGCATGGCGCGTCTGGTGGTGCTGGCACCGTGCTTGGCATGGAATGGGCTGGCGAAGTCGCAGAGCTTGGCCCGAATGCGACGAAGGTAAAAATCGGCGACCGCGTCATGGGGACGAGTGGCGGCGGCTTCGCCGAGTTTGCGCTGACCGATCACGGCCGGGTATTCCCGATACCGGCCTCAATGAAGTACGACGAAGCAGCGACGCTGCCGCTAGCCCTGACAACCATGCACAACGCACTCGTCACCAACGGCGCATTGCAAGCCGGACAGTCGGTGCTGATCCAGGGCGCAAGCTCGGGCGTCGGCCTCATGGCTCTGCAGATCGCAAAGCACAAAGGCGCAAAACTGGTGATCGGCTCCTCAACCAACGCCGAACGGCGCGCGAGGCTCAAGGAGTTCGGCGCCGACCTCGCGATCGACTCCAGCGATGACGGCTGGGTCGATCAGGTGCTGAAAGCCACCGATGGCAAGGGCGTCGATCTGATCGTCGATCAGGTCTCGGGCAAGACCGTCAACGGTAATCTCGCCGCCACAAAGGTCCAAGGCCGCATCGTTAATGTCGGCCGTCTTGGCGGCACTCACGGCGACTTCAACTTCGATCTGCACGCAGCGCGTCGCATTAACTACATCGGCGTCACCTTCCGCACCCGTAGCATGGAAGAAATCCGGGACATCTTTGCGAATGTCCGCAGCGATATCTGGCCTGCGGTGGAATCCCGGAAACTGAAGCTCCCGATCGACAAAGTTTTTCCCTTCGCCGAGATTGGCGCCGCATTCGCACGCATGGAAGCCAATCAGCATCTCGGCAAGATCGTGGTGACGTTCTAGTGGTCTGATTCCAACATTCGCCCCCACTGCGGCAGGCTCTTTTGCGAATGGGTAGCAAATGTCAAATTCACTCTGCTAGGGCATCTCGTTTTTGCGATTGATACGCAATTGAGGCTGATGCTTTCAATTGCGTCTCGCTTGCAATTGTACCGGGAGTTCTGATTTCCCTGCTCGGCGAAATGCTCTAAGGGATGCCCCAAGAGGCATCGATGAGCGCAATCAAACAAAAAGTCGCCGCGATTTCAATCGCTGCCAGCGCAAGCATGGCGGCGATCAAATTCGTCGTCGGTATTGCGATTGGAAGCATCGCGCTCATCTCGGACGCGCTCCACAGCACAACGGATCTGCTGGCAACCGTTGTGACGTGGATCGTTGTACGCGTATCCGACAAGCCTGCCGACGCTGAGCATCATTACGGCCATGGCAAGATCGAGAGTCTCTCGGCACTGGGCGTGATCGCCCTCCTCTATGTCCTCGCTGGCGGCATTGTCGTGGAAGCGTTCAGCCGGTTGCGCGATGGCGCACCGTTGCCGAAGATCACAGCATTACCCTTCGTGGTGCTGTTGATCGATATTGCTGTGAATTACTGGCGCGCGCGGGCGCTGCACAGGACGGCGAAGGAAACCGGCAGCCAGGCGCTGGCTGCCGATGCGCTGCATTTTTCATCTGACGTCTACGGATCGTTTGCCGTCATCGGAGGGCTCGCGCTTGCAGCCTATGGCTATGCTTGGGGAGACGCTGCGGCGGCGATTCTGGTTGCGATCATTATCGCGCTTCTGGGTTTGAGGCTCGCACGTTCGACTGTGGAAACGCTGCTCGATCAGGCCCCGGCCGGAGCCACGGAGAAAGCCGAAGCCGCAATCCGCAACCTCACCGGCGTGGTGGACGTGGAGCGCTTGCGGGTCCGCATGGTGGGACCGACCCATTTCATCGATGCCGCCGTCAAGGTCCCGCGCACCTATCCGATCGACCTTATCGACGACATCAAGCGGCGCGCCGAGAGCGCAGTCGCCATGGCGCTGAAGGATACCGATCTCACATTCACTGCTATCCCCGTCGCGCTCGACAACGAGAGCATCCACGAGCGGATCATGGTCATCGCACGCAACAGTGGCCTCGCCATTCACCACATCACAGTCCACGATCTCGGCGGCAAGCTGACGGTCAGCATCGACCTAGAAGTCGATGGCGATATGACGCTTCACGCTGCGCACGAGGTTGCCGATCGGCTCGAAAACGACATCCGCGGCGATTTTGGTACCGATCTCGAGGTCGACATTCATATCGAGCCACTCGAGCCGGAGCTTCCGCAAGGAACCGACGCTCCGTCAGAACGTATCGATAATGTCAGAACGACTCTCGTTCGTCTGGCTGCCGAAGCCGGCTCGGTCCACGATATTCATAACGTCCGCGTTCGAGACACCGAAGCCGGCGAGATCGTCAACTTCCACTGCAGGGCCAACCCGGCGATGAGCGTGATCGAGGTGCACCAGCACGTCGATGAGATCGAGCGCGCATTGCGGCGGGCTTTCCCTTCGGTGAAACGTGTCATCAGCCACGCCGAGCCTGCGCGGTAGCAGTCCGCCCGCAAAATGCACTGCGTTCTCGCTTCGGACTCACTTTATGAACGCCAACGGCTTCCGATTCTCCATGGGACAAGAATTATTTTAAGTTAACGAATCGTTGACTCTCGACAGCTCGGAGAAAGTGGATTCAAATGTTCTTGATTCGGGACGCTGGGGCTCTTCGTTCCGATCAGAGTGCGGACATCACTCCGAGGGGGAACAGGCATGGTGCGCGCGACCGCGGCGAGCGGGAGCGTCCAATCCGATTCGATCAAAGGATTGGCGCAATCGATCGCTAAACCGGCCTATCACCGGTTGCTCATCGCTGAACCTGCGCTCAGGCGCGCTGTCCCCACCCTCATCATCGCGTTTCTGGTCACCATCTTCATCGGCGCATTGGTTCAGGTCGTCGATCAACACCGCCAAAAAAGAGCGGCGATGAAACGAGATCTGCTGGCTCTGGCCGATCTGCTCGCGGAACGTATCGATCGCGCGAGTGTCACACGCGATAACCGCACATCGCTCGATCGCACAATCTCAGCCGACCGTCTGCAAAACCTCCTGCCCGGCCTGATCCCGTCCTGGGGGATTGCCAATGGCCGGCACATCATTGTCGCAAACGCCGAGCAGCGCTTACTCGCGCGGGTTCCGACCGAAGCGTTGCCAGGCACCGCCAGCCGCATTCTCGACATTCTGAGCGCCGCCCAATCCTTCACGGCAAACGCCGGCCCGCCCACAGTTTCGGATATCGCGCTTCCGAACGGCGGAACCGCAATGGCTACCCAGCGCATTATTAAATCGCTGCCAGGCCAGGTTTTAATCGTTCAGGAACAGATCGACTCGATCTGGCGCTCGGATGCGGCGCTTCAAATCACTCTTTCGGCGACCACCGGCTTCGTGGTGCTGATCCTGGGCTTCGCTTTCCATTGGCAATCGAGCCGCGCACGCGAAGGCGATTTCATCAACGATACGGTTCGAGGCCGGATCGATACAGCGCTCAATCGCGGCCGCTGCGGGCTGTGGGACTGGGATCTCTCGCGTGGGCGGATTTTCTGGTCGCAGTCGATGTTCACTCTGCTCGGCCTCGATAGCCGCAGCGACTTGCTGACATTCGGTGAAGTCAACGCTTTGGTGAACTCCGACGATATCGACCTGTTCGAGATTGCCAATCAGCTCATTTCGGCGAAGCTCGACCATATCGACCACACCTTCCGGATGCGTCACACCGATGGCCACTGGATATGGTTGCGTGTCCGCTGCGAGCTTAGCCTTGTCGCGAATGAAGGCGTACATCTGATTGGCATTGCAGTCGATATCACCGAACAGAAAAGTCTCGCTGAGAAAAGCGTCGAAGCCGACATGCGGTTGCGTGACGCCATCGAGACCATACCGGAAGCGTTCGTGCTTTGGGACGCCGAGAACCGGCTGGTGCTCTGCAACTCTCATTTTCAGCGGCTGCACAAGCTGCCGGAGACCGCGGTCACGCCAGGCACCTCTTACGAAACAGTGATCGAAGTTGGCCGGATGCCGCAGGTGCGTACACGACTTGCGGAGAACGGTAACTCGATTCCCGGCGCCAAGATCTTCGAAGCCCAGCTCGACGACGGAAACTGGCTGCACATCAGCGAACGCCGCACCAAGGATGGCGGCTACGTGTCGGTCGGTACCGACATTACCCAGATCAAGCTGCATGAGCAGAAGCTGGTTGAGAACGACCTGCGGCTACGCGCCAACGTCGTCGATCTCAAGCGCTCACAACTCATGCTGGAACGACAGGCTCAGGAACTTGCCGATCTGGCTGAGAAGCATTCAGAGGAGAAGAATCGCGCGGAAGAAGCCAACGAAACAAAAACGAAGTTCCTTGCCAACATGAGCCACGAACTACGAACCCCGCTGAACGCCATCATCGGGTTCTCCGAGGTCATGGGCAGTGGCATGTTCGGCGCGCTCGGCTCGGACAAGTACAACGAATACTGCAGCGACATCCTGACCAGCGGGAAATATCTCCTCGACGTCATCAACGACATTCTCGACATGTCGAAGATCGAGGCCGGCCGCATGAAGCTCGATCCAGAGCCGCTGAACCTTGCACAAACGCTGTCGGAATCGCTACGCGTGGTGTCGGGTCGCGCTGAGGATAAACAACTCCAGCTCGATGCCCGGTTCGCGGACGACATTCCCCTCACCGCCGATCGGCGCGCGATCAAACAGATCGTCGTCAATCTGTTGTCGAACGCCGTCAAGTTCACACCCGACAACGGCCGCGTCATCGTGCGCAGCCGTACCATCGGCGACACGATCAATCTGATCATCGCCGATACCGGAATCGGGATCGAACGCAACTCGCTGAAGAAGCTCGGCAGGCCGTTCGAACAGGTCGAGAGCCAAATGACCAAAGTCCATCCCGGTTCGGGCCTCGGTCTCGCCATCGCCAAATCTCTGGCGGGCTTGCATGGCGGCACGATGCGGTTGCGTTCGAAACCAGGTGCGGGAACAGTGGTGCTGGTGACCCTTCCCGTTCATGCACGGCCATCAGTCGAAGCAGCGGCAGCCTGAGCGTCGATACCCAACACATCCAGAAACACCTGTCGCACATCGGCCTGTGTTTCTCTCACGCGCGCCTCAAGCGAGGAAAAATCGGGCTCGTCGCCAGCGCGCGACAGGATACGCAGAAGATCATCGCCTGCGGCGTCCGGTTTGAACTTCGTGCTGACGCAAAGCCGCAAGATCTGCGTAAGATCGTGATAAAGTCGTTCTGCCCGCCGCAACACGTCCGCTGAAGCATGCGGCAAGACGCCAAGTTTGGCAGCGTTGTCGAGCACGTGAAGTGTTCCCGGCGAAAGAATGTCAGGTTTTGCGTTGGCGTGAATGAGCTGAAGATATTGAGCGATGAACTCGATATCGATCATGCCCCCAACAGCGTACTTGATATCCCAGATGTCGCGATCGCCCTTCTCCTGAGCAATCGCACGCCGCATTTCAGCAACATCGTTGGCAACAGCCGATCGATCTCGGGGACGTGTCAGCACCTCGCGGATAACGCGTTCGATCTTCTGAGTGAAAGCTGGCGACGCAGAGATCACGCGCGCACGCGTCAGCGCCATGTGCTCCCATGTCCACGCCTCGATATCCTGATAGGACGAAAACGCATCGAGCCGCGACGCCACCGGCCCGGCACGGCCCGACGGGCGCAGCCGCATATCGACGTCATAAAGAACGCCGTAATTGGTGCGGGTGGTAAAGGCGCTGATCAGACGTTGCGTAAAACGCGCGAAGTACTGCGCGCCTTGCAACGGGCGAGGTCCGTCCGAATCCGGCCTTTCCTCATCGAAGTCGTAGATCAGGATCAGGTCGAGATCCGACGATGCTGTCATCTCGCGACTACCGAGTTTACCCATCGCAAGCAAAGCCGTCTCCTGCCCGCTGATGCGGCCATACTGCGCGGCAAATTGATCCGCCACGAGTCCATGGACGGTATGGACAATCCCTTCGGCCACATCGGCGAATGCGATCCCGGCCTGCGCAGCAGACACCGTCCCGGACAGAATGCGCGCGCCGATCAACACCAGACTTTCCTGCCCGAACAGCCGCAACCGGTCGAGAAACTCTTCATATGAATTAGCATCCGAAAGCGTCGCGGTCAGCCGCTGCGACAACTCGGCCCGATCGGGCATCGCCCCAAAGAAACGCGGATCGATCAGCCCGTCCATCAGCTGCGGTTGACGCGCCAGCATGTCACCCAACCGGGGCGCAGCGCCGAGCATCAACGCCACGAGCCCGACAAGATCGTTGCTCTGCGAGAGCAGAGAGATCAATCGCCCGCCACGCTGCAGGGCTTGCAGAAAACGATCAAACGCTACAACTGCGCCATCCGGCTCTTCTGCTTGCGACAGGCTTACAATCAGCTGGGGCAAGAATGCCTCGAGCGCTTGCCTGTTGCTCTCAAGCCGGAGAACGCGGTATTCGCCAGCCAGCCAGCGTTGAAGAGTTTCCGCCACGGCCTTGGGTTTCTTAAATCCGAGGCCGATCAGGTATTCGAGCAATCGCGTATCGCCCGGGCCGCCGCCGAGATGGGTATCGGGCAATTTCACGGTGCCGGTCGGATCGCCCTCGAACAGCTTGCTGTAGTGTCGCTGCACGCATTCGAGATGTCTGACCAACTCGCCAGCGAAGGCCGCACGGTCGGGATAGCCGAGGAATCGCGCGAACCGCTCCATGGTCAAGGCATCGCCCGGCAGCGTATGAGTCTGCTCATCGGCAACCATTTGCAGCCGATGTTCGACTTTACGCAGGAATTGATACGCAACAGTCAATTCATCCCGAGCTTCAAACGAGATCCAGTTGCTCGCAGCCAACAGATCGAGCGCATCGAGGGTCGGCCGCACACGCAGTTCGGGATGTCGCCCACCGGCAATCAGCTGCTGGGTCTGCGCAAAGAATTCGATCTCGCGAATGCCGCCGCGTCCGACCTTGACGTTGTGGCCCTCGACCGCAATCTCACCATGCCCCTTGAACGACTGCATCTGACGTTTCATGTCATGCACATCGTTCAGCGCGCCGAAGTCGAGATGCTTGCGCCAGACAAATGGCGATATCTCTGTGAGTAAAAACTCACCGGCAGTCAGATCACCGGCACACGCACGTGCCTTGATCATGGCGGCACGCTCCCACGTCCGCCCTTCCCGTTCGTAATAATCCAGAGCGGCCGCGGTCGAGATTGCCACAGGCGTCGAGGCCGGATCGGGACGCAGCCGCAGATCGACACGGAACACGTAGCCGTCGCCGGTGCGCTGCTGAAGGATGCGCGCAAATCCTTGCGTCACCCTCACGAAGAAGCGCTGCGGTTCGGCGCCGGGCGGAAGCGCGGGGCTATCAAGATTATAAAAAACGATCAGGTCGATATCGCTGGAGTAGTTCAGCTCGCCGGCACCCATTTTCCCCATTGCGAGTACGATAAGACCGCAACCGATTTCCGGGTGTTGTAGATCGATAGGTTGCAACCGACCCTGCTCGGCTTCCTGAACAAGAAGGTAGCGCAACGTCATCTGAACTGCTTGTACGGCAATATCGGTAAGCGCCTGCGTCACCCGCATCACCGGCCACACCCCGCCGATGTCGCAAAGCGCGATCAGAAGCGCGGCCTCCGCTTTCATCTGGCGCAACGCGATCATCACATCGGCTTCTGCCGACGCATCGGCCACCGCCTGCGCGGCCGCGCCGATCAACGTCGCGATGCGGGAGTCCGGATCGCCTTGAAGCAAACGGACAACACGCGCGGCATCGGCGCGCATAAGGTCGAACAGGTAGGGTGAGGACTCGGCAATCGCCTGAAGGACGGTCGCTGCATGCGGATAAAGCGCCATAAGCGCTCGTAAAGCCTCCGCATCCTGAACCGCCGCATCATTCAGCCAACCCGCAAGGCGCTGTTGCGCATCGGCCGGCGCGAACAAACACGGAGCCGTTGAAAATCGGGCAGCTAGCGAACCGGCATCCGCGGCGCCCGGTCCGGATGATGTCATGCCATCCTGTGTTCCACGGCAGGCGCTTCATTGACAAGCCCCGTCTCCCTGGAACGCGACGCCGTACCTGCGGCCAAAGGCGCGACTGGAATCGATATGGTCACTTTCAAGCCGGGTTTGTTGTCGTCAAGATGTAATTCTCCGCCATGCAACGTCGCCACGGCCGAAGCAAGACTGAGGCCCAGACCTGAACCAGGCTGTGTGCGGCTTGCCTCCAGCCGAACGAAACGCTCAATCGCGCGTTGGCGATCGGCTTCCGGGATTCCGGGGCCCCGGTCGGCTACACTCAGAAGAATCCGCTCTCCATCCCGTCGCGCTTCGATGGAGATGTCGGGACCGGCGGTGGGGCCTTTTGCCGCCATATTCGGTGGGCCGTATTTGATGGCGTTCTCGACCAGATTGGCGAGCGCCTGACTGATCAGTTCGCGATTGCCGTGGACTGGGGTCTCGGCGGCGGTTGCGCGAAGTATCAGCCCCTTGTCCTCTGCGAGAGGTTCATAGAGATCCTGAATGCCGGCGGCGACATCAGCCGCATCGAAGTTCGTCATGTTGTCGCGCGCCTGGCCGGATTCGGCGCGCGCGATCATCAACAGCGCATTGAAGGTGCGGATCAGCCCGTCCGACTCCTCGATGGTCCGCTCCAGCGCAGCGCGGTACTCGCTCTCGTTCTTCGCGCTGGCGAGCGCTTCCTCGGAGCGGTTTCGCAGCCGCGTCAGCGGCGTCTTGAGATCGTGGGCAATGTTGTCGGACACTTCCTTAAGGCCCGACATCAGCGCCTCGATGCGCTCCAGCATGGCATTGAGGTTGTCGGCAAGACGGTCGATCTCGTCGCCGCTGCGGCCGACGGGCAAGCGCTCGCTGAGATTGCCCGCCATGATGCGTTGCGCTGTACCTGTCATTGCGTCGATACGGCGCAGCACGCGGCGCGCAACGAAGACGCCGCCCGCGAGGCCGAGAACGATCACGACCAGAACGGAAAATTGCGCGGCCGATGCAACGATCATGAACAACCGCCGGCGCTCTTCCAGATCGCGACCGACCAGCAGCCGCAATCCGCCCGGAACGTCGGACACCTTCACCAGCGCGCGGTGATCGTTGCTGGCTTGTTCGTCGAGGCGGCGATACACTGTCTCATTCCAGCCGAGCTGCCCCATGACACCGGGCGCCAGCGAGCCGACATTGCCCGCAATCGCCTGACCGGTCGTTGATGTCACAAGATAAAGGTTTGCGCCGGGCCGCAATGCCCGGTTCTCAATCGCATAGACCAGCCCACGCAGCCCGCCCCGGGCAAACTCATCGTCAAGCTCGGTGGTTTCGGCGTTGACCGTCTCCGTGATCTGCTCGGTCACCATGCGGCGCGTATTCCAGGCAAAGAAGCCAAGCAGGAATGCCGCGAACAGCGCAAACAGAAACAGATAGGCCAGCGTCAGTCGGAACGCCGTGGTGCGGATCAGCTTACCGAACGCCGTCACGGATCATGTACCCGGCGCCACGGATCGTATGCAGCAGAGGCTTCTCCTGCCCCTTGTCGATCTTGGAGCGCAATCGCGAAATGTGCACATCGATCACGTTGGTCTGCGGATCGAAATGATAATCCCAGACGTTCTCGAGCAGCATGGTGCGCGTGACCACCTGCCCCGCATGCTTCATCAAATACTCAAGCAGACGAAATTCGCGCGGCTGCAGCGTCAGCTCGTCTTGCCCGCGAACAACGCGATGCGACAGCCGGTCAAGCTCAAGATCGCCGACGCGATAAGTCGTCTCCTCCGCTGGCCCGCCAGTTCGGCGTGACAACACTTCGACGCGGGCGAGCAACTCGGCAAACGAATAGGGCTTCGGGAGATAGTCGTCGCCACCGGCGCGCAAACCTCGGATCCGGTCGTCGACCTGTCCGAGCGCCGAGAGAATCAACACCGGAGTCTGATCACCCTTTTCCCGTAACTCACCGATCAGCGACAGGCCGTCACGCTTCGGTAGCATCCGGTCCACCACCAGAACATTATAATCGCCGCTGTCGGCAAGCGCGAGACCTTCCTCGCCATCGGCGGCGTGATCGGCGACATGACCCGCCTCACGAAAAGCCTTCATCAGATAGTCGGCCGATTCGCGATCGTCTTCGATGATGAGCAGTCGCATTTCACTGTCTAACGAGCCAAGAGAGAAATCGATCAGTTACCATGGCGCGAGCACCAAGTTCGTGCAAGCTGGCAGGAGGACACCGCCCGACCTCAATACCTAACAGAAAAGGGGCGGTGAAGCTGGGGGAACTTCACCGCCCGCAACACCTTCCAACGGAGGGGGGCGTATTCCATCGGAAGGAAACCGAGAGAGACAGGCCCGCGAGCAAGCCTGTCCCTCAACTCTGATTTAGCCGCGCTCGAGCGGGACTGCGATAAAGCGTGACCCATCGCCGGACCGGACGCGCATCAGAACGCTGTTCTTCTTCTCGTTGCGCGCGGTGCTGAGCGCATCGCGAACCTCGCCCGCATCGCCGACAACTTTGCCGCCGACTTCAAGGATGACATCGCCTTCCTTGAAGCCACGATCTGCCGCAGGGCTGCGGGGTTCGACACCGGTCACGACCACACCTTCCTTGCCTGCGCCCGCGACGGAGTTAGCCGGGGCGAGCGAAAGGCCTAAACGCGGGATATCCGTTGTACGCGGCGCAGCACGATCGTTGTCGTTCGATGCCTTGACGTCCTTCGCATTCGGTAACTCGCCGAGCGTCACGCTCACGGTCTTGTCCTGACCTTTTTGCAGCACGTTCAGCTTCACCGAATCGCCGGGCGCCATGCCGCCGATCGTACGGGCAAGTTCACGCGCGTCGCGGACCGGCCTGTCGTTGACGGCCGTAATGACGTCACCCGAATTGATGCCGGCCTTGACCGCCGGGCTATTGGCCTGCGGCTCTGCTACCAGCGCACCGCCCGCTTTCTTGAGGCCGAGGCTGTCAGCGATTTCCGGCGTCACCGGTTGAATCTGGACACCGATCCAGCCCCGGCTGACGCTGCCCTTCTCCCGAAGCTGCTTCACAACCGTCTTGACGGTCGATGCCGGGATCGCAAACGCAATACCTACGCTGCCGCCGGACGGCGAATAGATCGCGGTGTTGACACCCATCACGTCGCCGCTGGTGTTGAACGTCGGGCCACCCGAGTTGCCTTTATTCACCGGGGCGTCGATC
>JAKFUP010000159.1 GCA_021732625.1 Hyphomicrobiales bacterium | reverse complement strand
TGTTACTCAGCCGCGCCGCGAATCTCGGCGCGCTTCGCCCGCACGGCGCAGAATTTGAACTCAGGAATTTTGCCGAACGGATCAAGTGCTGGATTGGTGAGCAAATTTGCTGCCGCCTCAGCGTAGCAGAACGGCATGAATACCATATTCTCGGGCACATCGCCGTCGGATCGAACCTTGACTTCAACAGCGCCGCGGCGCGTTTCCAACTGGATGAAATCTCCTGGCCACACGTTCAGCCGACGCATGTCCTTTGGCGACATGAACGCAACAGCTTCCGGCTCGATGCTGTCGAGTACACTGGAACGGCGGGTCATTGAGCCGGTGTGCCAGTGTTCGAGCACGCGGCCGGTGGACAGAACCATAGGATACTCATCGTCGGGAATTTCGTCTGGCGCTGTGACGCGCGCCGGCACGATCTTGCCGCGGCCGCTTTGGGTCGGGAAACCGGTGGTGAAAATGATCTCATTGCCGGGCTTTTGCGGATCGTCGACGGGATAGGTCACCGCGCCTTCGCGCTCAAGCCGCTCCCAGGTGATATTCTTCAGCGATGGCATGAGTTGCGCCATCTCGGCAAAGACGTCGGCGGGACCGCTGTAATTCCAGTCCAGCCCCATGCGTTTGCCGATTTCCTGGATGATCCACAAATCCTGACGTGCATCGCCTGGCGGCTTGACGACCTCGCGCGCAATCTGCACGCGCCGGTCGGTGTTGGTGAATGAGCCGGCTTTCTCGGCAAATGCCGAAGCGGGCAGGATCACGTCCGCGTGGAATGCGGTTTCGGTCACAAACAGGTCCTGCACCACGAGGTGTTCGAGCTTTGCGAGCGCCTGCCGCGCATGCTGCAAATCCGGATCGGACATCGCCGGATTCTCGCCCTCAATGTACATGCCCGTGATCTCGCCGGCATGAATGGCGTTCATGATTTCGACCACCGTCAATCCGCGTACCGGATCGAGTTCCTGACGCCAGAGATGCTCAAACGGCTCGCGAAGGTCGGTGCGTCCAACCGGCTGATAGTCCGGCAAGAACATCGGAATGAGGCCCGCGTCGGACGCGCCCTGCACGTTGTTCTGTCCGCGCAGCGGGTGAAGGCCAGTGCCGGGCCGTCCGACCTGTCCGGTAATCAAGGCGAGCGCAATCAGACACCGCGCGTTATCGGTTCCGTGGACATGCTGACTGATGCCCATGCCCCAGAAAATCAGCGACGACTTCGCCGTCGCATACATACGGGCAACCTCGCGCAGCGTCTCGGCAGGAACGCCGCAAATCGGCTCCATCTTCTCAGGCGGGAATTCCACGATCTTCTGCTTCAGTTC
Source organism: Hyphomicrobiales bacterium (assembly GCA_021732625.1). GTDB lineage: Bacteria > Pseudomonadota > Alphaproteobacteria > Rhizobiales > Xanthobacteraceae > SG-bin9. Next base: position 26,025 of record JAKFUP010000159.1, on the reverse strand, counting down.
CTCGAAGCCTTCGGTATAGCCGGCGATATACTGTGCGTCGGTCAGGCCTTCGGTAATGATGGTGTGCAGCATTGCGTTGAGCATCGCGACGTCGCTGCCCGGCTTGAATTGCAGATGCATCGCGGCATGCCGTGACAGGCTCTGCCGCCGCGGATCCATCACGATCAGTTTCGCACCCTTCTTCACAGCGTTCTTGATGAACGTCGCTGCGACCGGATGATTGACTGTCGGGTTGGCGCCGATCACGATGATGACTTCAGCGTCCGCCGCCGCGGCAAACGGCGCCGACACCGCGCCGGAGTTCAGCCCTTCCATCAGGGCAGCGACCGACGACGCATGGCACAAGCGGGTGCAATGATCGACGTTGTTCGAGCCGAATCCGGTACGAACCAGCTTCTGGAACAGGTAGGCCTCTTCGTTGGAGCCTTTCGCCGATCCGAAGCCCGCCAGCGCCTTGACGCCTTTGGTATCGCGGATTTTGGCAAGTCCGTTTGCGGCAATGTCGAGTGCCTCTTCCCACGATGCTTCACGGAAATGGGTGAACGGATTGGCCGGATCGACCTGATCGTTGGCGTCCTTGGCCGCATTCGGCAACCTCACCAGCGGCTTCGTGATCCGGTGCGGATGATGGATGTAATCAAAACCGAACCGGCCCTTGACGCAGAGGCGATTGTGGTTGGCAGGACCATCGCGGCCTTCTGCGTAGACGATCGTCTCGTCCTTGACCTGATAAGTGACCTGGCAGCCGACGCCGCAAAACGGACAGAGCGAATCCACTTTCTTGTCGGGATAGACCGAGCGGGTCTGGTTTTCGTCGAGCAAGGCCGAGGGCATCAACGCACCGGTCGGACACGCCTGTACGCATTCGCCGCAAGCGACGCAGGTTGAGTCGCCCATCGGATCGTCGAAGTCGAACACGATCTTGGCGTCGTGATTGCGATAGGCCATGCCGATGACGTCGTTGACCTGGACTTCGCGGCATGCGCGCACACAAAGCCCGCACTGGATGCAAGCATCGAGATTGACGCTCATCGCCGGGTGACTGGCGTCGCCCTGCCAGCGATCGTTGGCCGGAAACCGGCTTTCGGTAACCTCGACCTTGTCGGCCCAGTTCCAGAACCTGGAGTCCGGGTCGTGCGATGTCGCACGCGCCGGCTGATCGGCAACCAGAAGCTCCATCACCATTTTTTGCGCGGTCCGGGCGCGTGCGCTGGACGATTTCACTTTCATGCCGACATTTGGCATGCGTTTGCACGACGCCGCGAGGACGCGCTCGCCTTCGATCTCGACCATACAGGCGCGGCAGTTGCCGTCGGCGCGATAGTCAGGTTCGGGCGAATAGCACAGATGCGGAATTTCCGTGCCTTGACGTTTGGCAACCTGCCAGATCGACTCGCCGGGCTCGGCATCGACCATCCGGCCGTCGAGTTCAAACTGAATCCTGCTCATTCTGCAGCTTCCTTGGGCGCGAATTCTTCCGGGAAATACTTGATGACGCTGGTCAGCGGATTTGATGCGGCCTGCCCCAGACCGCAGATCGACGCATCGCGCATCACCTGGCTCAATTCATCGAGCAAACTGCGGTTCCAGCCGGGCTGTTGCATCAGCGTGGCTGCCTTCTGCGTACCGACACGGCATGGCGTGCATTGGCCGCAGCTCTCGTCCTCGAAGAAACGCATCAGGTTCAACGCTGCATCCTTGACGCGGTCCTTGTCGGACAAGATCACGACCGCGGCTGACCCGATAAAGCAACCGTATTTTTCCAGCGTACCGAAATCGAGCGGGATGTCGTCCATCGCCGCCGGGAGAATGCCGCCCGATGCACCGCCCGGCAGATAGGCGCGGAATGTATGGCCGTCGGCCATGCCGCCGCAAAATTCGTCGATCAGTTCGCGCACCGTGACACCGGCCGGCGCCAGCTTCATGCCCGGATTTTTCACCCGGCCCGATACCGAATAGCTGCGCAATCCCTGCCGCTCGTTGCGGCCTTGCGACTTCCACCAGTCCGCGCCCTTCTCGACGATGTCGCGTACCCAGAACAACGTCTCGATATTGTTGATGAGCGTCGGCAATCCGAACAGGCCGACCTGAAACGGATAAGGCGGCTTGTGACGCGGTAATCCGCGCTTGCCCTCGATGCTTTCCAGCAACGCGGACTCCTCGCCACAGATGTAGGCGCCCGCGCCGCGCCGCATATGCAGGACCGGACCGCCGGCTGGCAGTTTTGCAATCTCGCGTTCGAGGATTGCGCGCGATGCCGGATACTCGTCGCGCAGGTAGATGTAGACGTCGGTGGCATCGACCACATGCGCACCGATCAGCATGCCTTCGATGAACCGATGTGGATCTGTTTCAAGATAATAGCGGTCCTTGAACGTCCCCGGCTCGCCTTCGTCGCCGTTGATCGCCATCAGCCGCGGACCGGGCTCGCCCAGAACGGCTCGCCATTTGCGGCCAGCCGGAAACCCTGCGCCGCCGAGACCGCGCAACGAGGCGTCGTCGAGCGCTTTCAGCAAATCTTCTTTCGGCATCGTCCCGGAGCGCAATTGACCGAGCAGCGCATAGCCGCCGTTGGCGACGTAACTGGCATAATCGACGTAATCCGGCAGATGCGCGTGCGTGTCGCCGCCTTTCACAGCCTTCAGAACGCTGTCGACGCTCGCATGGTCAACAAAATGATGCCCCACTTCCGCAACCGGCGCAGTGTCGCAACGCCCGACGCAGGGCGCGCGTACGACTCGCACGCCCGGTCCAGCACTCGCTTTCAACTCGCTCAACAGCTTTTCCGCGCCGAGCATTGCGCAGGTGAGTGAATCACAGACCCGGATCGTGAGCGGGGCCAGATCCGGCTCGCCTTCCTTGACGATGTCAAAGTGCGCGTAAAAGGTCGCCGTTTCGAACACCTCCGCGAACGACAGCCTCATGGCGTCAGCCAGCGCCGCGAGATGCGCCGCCGAGATCTGATGGTACTTGTCCTGAATGAGATGAAGATGCTCGATCAGCAGATCCCGCCGGCGCGGGCGTTCGCCCAGCAAAGCCTCAATCTCTTCCAGGGCCTGAGGATCAATCTGCCTGCCCTTCGGGGTCGATTTTGCACGCTTGCGGCCTTCGCCGGGGTGTTCAAATTGCTGAATTTTTTGGACGCCATGACTCATTCGAAGATCTCATTTCAATGCCAGCGAGCGCGGAAACGATAGTCTCTGGCATTCAATATGCCAAGAATTATTCCGAGCCATGTCTATTCTGACACCAAAGCACAATCCTTGATTGCAGATTGCACGCGCGCGATGGACCAAAGCCCTGCAGACTTTAGAGATGGCTTCGTTGGCAAAAACCGGCAAAAACAGCGCTCCCGGCAGCGCAGGCAAGCTTTCAAACGCAAAGCCGTTCACGCTGCGGCGCCATCCAGCTTCTCGATCATGAACACAATTGGTTTATCGGCCTGTTCGATGACCTCGACGCGGTCGCCAGTTTCTCGAATCAGATTGGGGATGTCGATGACGGACAGCGGATCGGTGCAGTGAACCTCGAGCCGATCGCCCGCGGACAGAGACTTGAGCGCCTTTCGCGTTTTCAGCACCGGGAGCGGGCACTTCAACCCCGTCAGATCGAGCTTGGTCATGGTGATGGCCTCAATGGAAGGCGTTGCCGCCGCAGACCAACATGCCACATCGCCTCTTGCAGCGCATCATTTAAGCGGCGGCCGGCGGCATCGCGCGATGGCTACGACAGTTGAACTTGCTTTGCGCAAGACGCACGCCCATAGATGAAGTCAAAATGAGAGTTGGTGGGGAAATGACATGAAAGTCTTCGTTGTCGCACTGGTGTTTGCGGGGCTTTCCGCCGTTGGCGTATCCGCGCTGCTTGATACGTATCAGAAGCCCAGCTACGTCGAATTTACGACGGGCGGAGCTCGCGTCGGCGATCCTGGCAAAAACCTGGTTGGACCGGGCTGACTTGCGTCAGATCTTGCGTCAGATCAGGCTTGAATAGTCCAGAAACCCGACCGTCTGGCCGGGTTTGACAATCGTGGCATCTTCACCGAGCTCTACCAATCCATCGGTCTCCACCAGCGACGACAGAAGGCCAGCGCCTTCGCGCGGAAATTTTACCGCCTCAAGCATACCGTCGGCGCCCTCTCGCAAGCTGACCCTGACGTATTCGCGGCGGCCCATTTTCTTGCTGTAGGTAAAGGCGGAACGCACAGGTATTGGCATTTGCCTTCTGCGCGGGGTGCCGGAGAGTGCCTGAACGGTCGGGCGGACGACGTAGGTAAATGTCACGAAGCTGGCCACAGGATTTCCCGGCAACCCGATGAACGGTTTGCCATTGATGATTCCCATCGCGACCGGACGTCCTGGTTTGATGGCCATTCGCCATAGAACGAGGCTGCCGACACTCTCGACAGCCACCTTGATGTGATCCTCCTCGCCGGTAGAGACACCGCCCGATGTGAGGATAAGATCATGCCCGGCCGCGGCTTGCTTCAATGCCAATGCCAGCGCGATGCGATCGTCGCGCAAGATGCCCAGATCGGCGACCTCGCAACCGAGCCGCTTCAGCATCGCCGTCAGCATGAAGCGATTGGAATCGAACAATTGCGCGGCGGCGCGCGGAGCGCCGGGAGAGACCACCTCGTTACCGGTCGAAAATACCGCAACACGCAAGCGGCGCTTGACCTCGACGCTGGTCAGCCCAAGCGCCGCCACCAGCGCAATATCCTGCGGTCGCAGCCGTTGGCCGGCGGACAAGACGGAATTACCCTCCGCAATGTCCTCACCGGACGGCCGCACATTGGCGCCAACCTTGAGGCCTTGTGGCAACACCACATTGCCCGCAGCATCGATCCGCACATCTTCCTGCATGAACACGGTGTCCGCGCCCGCAGGCATCGGTGCGCCGGTGAAAATGCGGACCGCCACACCGGTTGCGATGGTATCCCCGGCTAACGCACCGGCCTGAATGCGGCCAGACACTGGAAACGTCTGTTCGCCACCGCCGGCCAAATCTGCGCCCCGCACAGCGTAACCATCGACGGCCGAGTTGGTGAACGGCGGCAGCGCCAGCGCCGCCTTGATTCCAGATGCAAGGACGCGTCCGTCGGCATGCTCCAGCGCAACCGTCTCGGTATCCTCGATCGCGGTGACACGCGCCGCGATAATGGCCACAGCCTCATCGACCGACATCATCGGCCCGCCAAACGCGAAGCAATCGTCGGAGAGTTGTGCCATCGGCCGTCAGGCCCCCGCCGTCTCATGCATGTGCGCGATAAACACCGATGTCATCATCGCCTCAAACTTAAAGGACCGCCCGGCAAAGCCGGACGGCCCCTTATATAAGTACGTGCAATAGGCCGCTTGTATTATTCAGCGGGCATCGGTCGCGATGAGCCGGTGTCGGGTGCACGGCCCTTGGCCTGCTCCTCCTCAACCCAGAGCGAGTGATGCTCCTTGGCCCAGTTGAGGTCTACCTCTCCGGTCCCCATCGCATCGAACGCGCCTTCCATGCCGACCGAGCCAATATAGATATGGGCGAGCATGACGCCGACGAACAGCATCGCGATAACCGCATGGATCACAGTCCAGAACTGCAATTCCGTGACATTGGCCGGGATATAGGGAAACAGCAAATACCAGCCCGAGAGCGACATCAATGCGCCGCCAATTATCACAATCCAGAAAATACCCTTCTGGCCGGCATTGAAGCGTCGCGCGGGCGGATGTTTGCCGTTGGCCAGGATACCACCACCCTGCTTGATCCATTCCAGATCGAGCTTGCTTGGAATGTTATCCTTGATCCAGATCAAGAACATCATCACCAGACCGAGCATGAATGGGAAGGCCAGATAATTGTGCGCGATCTTGCCCCACGCCGTCAGTGTGGAGAACGCCTCGGGGCCGAACAACGGCAGTATCAGCACTCGGCCGAAGCTTATGTTCAGGCCCGACAGGGCCAGAATGATGAAGCACGATGCCGTCAGCCAATGGGTGAAGCGTTCGAAGCTCGCGAAACGAAGAATTTTGATACCGGCAAAACCGTGATCGACCCGGATGCGACCGCGGATCATCAGGAAGACAGCGAGCAATGCAAACATGCCGATGATGGCAACTGCGCCGATGACCGGAAGCTTCGATCGCTGGAAGTCGCGCCACTCGCGGCCGGCCGGCTGGATCAGACTCGACGCCATCGGATCGGGAATACTGATCCGGCCGCTAATCTTGTCGCCCTCTTTCAGTGCCTTGAGAAGCTGGTCTTCCTGCACCGCTTCCGCGGTCGGCTTGAACGACAGTTGCGCGGCTGCTGGATGCGCGACCGCAAACAGCAGCGCAATGGCGGCGCAAACGGCCCTGAGCTTTGAAATTGAGATCGACATCGTCACGACCTTCCAGTCTTGATTCAGAACAACGCGGTAAAACGACGACGCCGTGGCGTATGCGAAACGCCGCCGGCCCGGTTGGCTAGCCGGTCGGGGAATCGCTGTAGGCTGTTTTCCAGCCCCACATTCCCGAACCGTAACCGCGCTTCATCACGCGCTCCTTGTAGATTTCGGCGATGATCGCGCCGTCGCCTGCAAGTAGCGATTTCGTCGAGCACATCTCGGCGCAAATCGGGAGTTTGCCTTCGGCAAGCCGATTGGCGCCATACTTGGCATATTCCGCCGGCGTGGAGTCTGCTTCCGGACCGCCCGCGCAATAGGTGCATTTATCCATCTTGCCGCGTGAACCGAAGTTTCCGACCTTGGGATACTGCGGCGCTCCGAACGGACAGGCGTAGAAACAGTATCCACACCCGATGCAAAGATCCTTGGAATGAAGGACAACGGCGTCGGCGGTCGTATAGAAGCAGGACACTGGACAGACGGCCGCGCATGGGGCGTCGGTACAGTGCATGCAGGCCATCGACACCGAGCGCTCGCCGGGTTTGCCGTCGTTGATCGTGACGACCCGGCGGCGATTGATGCCCCAGGGCACTTCGTGTTCGTTCTTGCAGGCCGTCACGCATGCATTGCACTCGATGCAACGGTCGGCATCACAAAGGAATTTGACGCGAGCCATGATTTATTCTCCTCTCACGCCGTTTGAATTTGGCACAGGGTCACCTTGCCCTCGTGCATGCCGGTGACCGGATCGTATCCGTAACTCGTAATCGTGTTCACGCTTTCGCCGAGCACGATCGGATCTGCACCCTTTGGATATTTGCTGCGCTGATCGACACCCTGGAACCAGCCCGAGAAGTGGAAGGGCATGAACGCCACGCCCTTGCCGACGCGGTCTGTGACCAGCGCCTTGACGCGAGCCTTCGAGCCATTTTCCGGACCAGTGACCCAAACCCAGCCGCCATCCTTGATGCCGCGTTCCGTAGCATCCGATGTGTTGACCTCGACGAACATGTCCTGCTGCAATTCGGCGAGCCAGCGGTTCGAGCGGGTTTCTTCGCCACCGCCCTCGTATTCCACGAGGCGGCCGGAGGTCAGGATGATCGGGAACTGCTTGGCGATTCCCTTATCGACCGCGGCCTTCTGAATCGCGAAGCCAATATTGGCCATGCGGAACTGGCGTCCGTCGGGACGGGTCGGATACTTGGCGACCAGATCCGGACGTGCCGTGTAGATCGGCTCACGGTGAACCGGCACGGGGTCCGGCAGATTCCACGCAACCGCGCGAGCCTTGCCGTTTCCATACGGGATACAGCCGTGATTAAGCGCCACGCGAATGATCCCTCCTGAAAGATCGACTGCCCAGCCGACGCCATCAGGACTATTGCCGCCAATTTTGTTAATCGTAGCCAATTCAGCTTCCGTCAGATCTGTATCCCAGCCGAGTTTCTTCAGAACTCCGTAGGTGAACTCGGGATAGCCATCGGTTAGTTCGGAGTCCTTGCTGTAAGAGCCCTCGGCAAGCAAGTTGACATTCTTGACGGATCCGTCGGCCTGCTTCTCTTCGTAAACCACACCGAAGCGGGCACGGAACGTACCACCGCCGTCCTTCACATGAAGGTTGGTGTTGTAGAGAGTGTGGGTTCCGGGGTGCTTGATGGCGGGTGTGCCCCAGCACGGCCATGGCAGCCCATAGTAATCGCCGCCGATGTCGGCTTCGCCGGTCTTGGCGCGCAACGTCACCAGATCGAATTTGCCCTGGTTGTTCATGTGCGCTTTCAGCCGTTCCGGCGATTGCCCGGAATAGCCGGTGGAGAATCCGCCCTTGTTGATTTCCCGCAGCACATCTTCGGGAACAGGACGGTTGTTCTCGACCTTGATGTTCTTGAACATCGGCTCGGCGAAGCCGAGCTTGGTCGCAAGCCGGTAGATGATCTCGTAATCGTCCTTCGATTCGAATATCGGCTTGACGATCTGCTCACCCCACTGGATCGAACGGTTCGACGCAGTGCGCGAGCCTGATGTCTCGAATTGGGTGCAGGCAGGCAACAAATAAGTGCCGTCCTTGCGATTGGAGATCGCGGCAAACGTGGTTGGATGCGGATCGGCGACCACAAGCAGCTCAAGTTTCTCGATGCCCTTCACCATCTCGCTCATGCGCGGGATGGTATTGCCGCCGTGACCCATGATGAACACGCCCTTGATGTTGTCACGCTGATCGACATCATCGGGATTGGCGAGCGTCGCATCGAACCAGCGGGTCCACGGGATACCCGGCAATTCCATATTCTGCTTGCGGGTACGCGCAGGCCGGCCGGACTTAGCCGGCACTTCGTCGAAACGCGCTTGTAGATAATTATAGTCGACGTCCCAGACACGGCCCCAATGCTTCCAGGCGCCTTCGACCAGCCCGTAGTACAGTGGCAGCGATGTGATATCGAGCCCGATGTCGGTTGCGCCTTGCACGTTGCAATGGCCGCGGAAGATATTGGCGCCGCCACCGAACACGCCGACATTGCCGGTCGCGAGCAGCAGGTTGCAGTAGGCGCGGACGTTGGCGGTACCGACGGTGTGCTGGGTGCCGCCCATGCACCAGATGAAGGTCGAGGGCCGCTGCTTGGCGAAAGTCTCGGCAACCTTCTTGACTTGCTCGCCCGGAATCCCGGTGACGCGCTCGACCTCTTCCGGCGTCCACTTCGCGACTTCGGCACGAATCTGATCCATGCCGTAAACGCGCTGGGCTATATATTCCTTGTCTTCCCAACCGTTGGCGAAGATGTGGTGCAGCATGCCCCAGATCACAGCAATGTCAGTTCCGGAACGGAAGCGGACGTACTCGGTCGCATGCGCGGCGGTGCGGGTGAACCGCGGATCCAGAACGAAGACGTTGGCGCGATTGATTTCCTTGCCCGTCAGAATGTGCTGGAGCGAAACCGGGTGCGCTTCGGCCGCGTTCGATCCCATGAACACGATGGTCTTCGAGTTCCGGATGTCGTTGTAGGAGTTGGTCATCGCACCATAACCCCAGGTGTTTGCAACACCCGCGACCGTGGTCGAATGACAGATACGCGCTTGGTGGTCGATCGAATTGGTGCCCCAGAACGCCGCGAACTTACGGAACAGATAGCCGCCTTCGTTAGAGAATTTTGCAGAACCCAGCAGATAGACCGAGTCCGCGCCGGACTTGGCGCGGATCTCAAGCATCTTGTCGCCGATTTCGCTGATGGCCTGATCCCAAGCGATCTTCTGCCATTCGCCGTTGACCAGCTTCATCGGATATTTGAGGCGGCGGTCGCCGTGAACCAGTTCACGCACCGAAGCGCCCTTTGCACAATGTGATCCGCGATTGATCGGGCTGTCCCATGCCGGCTCTTGACCGACCCAGACGCCGTTCTGCACTTCGGCGATGACGGTGCACCCGACCGAACAATGCGTGCAGATGTTTTTCTTTATCTCGGTCGGCGCGCCGACAATTTTCGGACCGGCCTGTGCCTTGCGCACAGATCCGAGCGGCATCAGCCCGAGCGCAGCACCGGCGCCTGCGGCCAGACCGGAGCGGCGCAGGAATGTACGGCGATCGAGCACACCGGAGGCCAGTCCAGCGGCGATGCCCTGCAAGCGCGCGCGTCCGGCAGATCCTTCTCTACGTTTCATCAACATGTGCGTGCTTCCATCAGTAGCGGTTGACGCGATAGAAATTCTTCACGTGGTCGGTTTCCTTGTAGCGAGCCTTTTTGGCATCGGATGTCGATTCCGCGGCTTCGGCTTCGCCAGTCAGCGGCACCGCCGCCACGGCAGCCACCGCCGATCCGCCCATCATGAAGAAACGGCGGCGATCAAGTCCGCCTTCCACTGGCTTGTCAGCCTGTGTTCTGCTCTCGGACGGTTTGCTCATAGCGATCTCCCTCCAGTCAATTTCGATTCGGCCCCGACGTTACTCGGACAGCGCGAAGGCCTCTGATTCCAGTTCCATAAAAATGCGGCCGGCATGGCCGACAGCGCGGTAGAACTTCACCGAATGTGAAATTTCGAGATCGGCAAACATTCGCGCTGCCCAAGGCTTGAGATGCCTATCGAAGAAGCGGGCCTGCGCGGGGAAATCTGCCTCGAAATCACCCCGCGCCAGACCGCCCATGACCTCGAGCAGAATCGCGATGTGATCCTCCGGCTCGCGCCCCGGACCTGCGCGCTCAATTCCGAGAATGTCGAAATCTTCGCGGACCCGAGCGAGCGGCCTCTCGTGAAGAAAACCCGTCAGATAGTACGAGGCATATGGCAGCAGTTCGCCGCGTCCCACTCCGATAAACAGATTAAAAAACTCGCTGGCGGCCGCACGCTCGCTAAACTCTGCCGCAGCAGCAGCAAGCTCGATATGCGCCATGCCGAGTTCGGACGCGTCGCCCTTCAGCATTGCAACTTTGGTTAGGGTATCAGCGTCTGGCGCCTTGCCCATCAACAAAGCCAGCAGGCCATACTCCGCAGCACGAAGATGATCGACGTCGTCTATTTCATGTTGAACTGACATCTGGTCCGCAACTGCCCCGTAGAGGTCGGGGCGAAGAACAAAACGGGAGACCCGGGTCATCGACTCAACGGCGAGAACGCGCTCGGCCGGAATACGCGACCAAGCGGAAACTGCAGGCTGCGAAACACCAACGCCTCGAGCCAGACAAGTTATGCCGCCAGCTGCTGCAATCGCCTGCTGTAAACCTTCGTCTCGCATCGTAGGAACCGCGCTCCCCCCGGTTCGTGCCTTAAAATCCGGCATCTAGAATTATTCTAGCTCTAACATAACATGGTCTTATGTCCCAAAAAAACTTTTGTCTAAATCTTGGGCTTGGCTGTGCCATGCCGTCGCATCGCTTGTTGCGGCGCACTCGGCTCGCTTTTCTGCACAGGATCTTTGCTCGCGATAGGAACGGACTCAGCATCTTCGCTGCCCGCGGCATCTTCAGAAGGTACCTTGGTGAGGTCAGACAGTCTGATCTGCTGCAACGGCAAATCCGGTTGCGGCGTTTGCGGCACGTCAATGCCACTGCCATCTCTCGGAGAGCTGGCGGCGATGTGGTCAGGCAATCCATCCGACGACTGCGAATCGTTCGACGACCCGTCGCCCATAATCTGCAAAAGCATTCTGGCGATGTCGGTACCTGCCCCGATTTCGCTGTTTCCCGGTACACCGCCCGGCGTGTTCCAATCATAGGCGTAGTCAAGCGCCGGATTCACATAATTGCGAATTGCAGGATCGAGTGCCCAGGACTTTCGCAAGGCCGCGTTCCGTAAACTCTCGGGCACTCCCTTGTGCAAGAAGCCCGTAATGTCGGTGGTTTCAGTGAGGTCTTCCAGTTTCGGCAAGCTCGAAAGATCAAACGGTTCGGCGGGTTCGTTTTCAATTGCAACCGGGGAAGCGTCTACATCCTCAGCCGGTTCCGCCGGCCCCTTGTCTGGGACAGGCTGCTCAGCCGCGCGCTTTCGCTGCGACCAGCGCAACAGAAAATTCTTATCCTCTTCCTTCTCGTCCTGGCTCATGCGCCATCCTTCCGCCGCCGGGACGGATCTTCACCGCGCTGACGATCGACATTCGCCTTATCGCGTTTGCGCTTTTGGAATGGCTGCTCGACATGAAACTCGTCGACGAAGGCCGCGATCCAAGCTGCGATCTCAGCCGGCATCGGAACGGTGCCGATAACGTCGGTGCCACTCTCAAACATCGCCTCGCCTTCTGTCGGATCGGCGGTGAGTTTGGTCAATTCGAGCTCCGGCCCGCCGTTCTGATGCCGCAGCGCGACCCAGACCAGTGGCATTCCTTCAGCAAGGTTATCTCGATAATTGGCTGTATCGCTGCTGAACAGCTCGATCGAAGCAGCGCCTGCATAGTAAAGCGTTTCATCGGTCTGCCTTGACAGCATCGTCCATGGCGCCGTCGCGGGCACGCTCTCCAGGATCGCCGCAGGCGACCAGATATGATCGATCCATGGATTATCGACCGAACGGCGGCGCAGCACCACGCCGACTTCACGCGCCACCTGGCTCATGTGACCTCTGGCCCTCCGGCTAAAGACGGATCATGCGACGTTCGCCGCCGCCGCGAGCGGCAGTCCCGCTACCAGATTTTGCGGCTTCAACCGCACCACCTTATCCGCATCCATCGCAAGAATGAGATAGATCGGCTTTTCACCGACGCGCTCATCCACGAAGCGCGTATCCTCGAACGTCATGCGCATCAACGCGACGATCCGCTCAACCGCATCGCCGCCTGGCGCATCTCCGTGCCAGAGAGCATTGCCGATTCGGGTACCTTCGCTGTCGAGACCGACAAACCAGCGCCAGTCGCGATCTTCGATCGAGGCAACCATCTCGGTCCTCACGGCGACGCCCAGCAGATGCCCGATCCAGCGTTCGATCACCCGGCACAGCGCGTCGCGTGCGCGCGGATTTCCGCCGACATTCATGGCCATTGCATGCGCATCGGACTGCGACCAATAGGTCCACGCATTGTCGTCATTCATGACCTCCATCTCGCCAAACGCCTGAGGCTGGAGCATTGCAGTCAGGGGCGAGCGATGAAGGTCACGTTGTGCAAGATTTTGAGCCTCGACGACCTCTGCGTCAGCGAGCAGCAATGCGCCCTCGTGGATCGTCGCCTTCTGGCTGCGATAGAACAATTCGGCTGCACGCAAAATATATGGGTCTTCGCAGCCTTCAAGCGCATTGCGCAAAATCAGGTGACACAGTTGCGAGACAAAGACCGGCGGCAGGTCACCGGCGCCCTTGCGCGCCAACTCAACATAGACCGCCTCAAGCGACGGCGCCGCCAGCAGCCGATCCCGAAACGCCAGCATAAATGTCCAGTTCTCGCGTGCGTCGGCATCTGCAATGGCGAAGATATCGGCTTTCGATACCGGGCGAAGCGGGTCGGACAGCAGGCTTGCATGCAGTTTTCGCTCAGCGGCGCAGGCGTCATCCGGCGGCATCAGTTCCGGTCGCGCCAGATAAGCCATAATCAGTTCCGGCGTCGCAACCAGCCCGCCGTAATCGTTCCGGCGTGTGAGATGATGACCCGAAGCTACCCAGAATTCTCTCATGTCCGATCCGTCTTTGTCAGGCCCATAAGGTCGATGTTCTCGACCGGTTCGTCGCATTCGATCTCGTGAAAAGTAAAGGCGCGTGCATGGGCGTGCAATCGGTCTGCGTTGAATTCTGTACCGCGCGGCTTCAGGGTGCGAAAACGCTCGCAGATTTCTCCGTCGTCCACGCTCCGGCTAACCGCCAGCAGGGTCTGTGGCGCGTGATCGCACAGCGAGGCCGCGAAAGCGACTTCCTCTTCGGCGGCTGCGCGCGCAGCTTCGATGTCCGGCGCCCCGAATCTCGCCATCAGCTGCGCCGCAAGCTTCGCGATCACGCCCTGCCGCTCAGCCTCCGTAGTCTCAGTGACGATCGCAAGCGTCGACCAGCCGAGACTGTCGATCCCGAGGAAACCGGACCGCAACGCAACGCGCTGCTTTGTTTCGAGAGTCATCATGTCGATACCCATGAAAACGAATGCGCCCGACACAGCCCACTCGCCCGCCTCGGCGGCGAGCTCGAAAACGAAGGTGTCGGAAGGATCGAGCCTGATGGTGCGCGGCAGCTTCAGCACATCGGCCTCACGCCAGTTTCGGAGCGCGGTAGTCCGCATCGTACCATGAGACCGTCGCCAGTGCCTCGACGAAACTGCTTCGTTCCGATGGCCCTTTCGCTGCAGGCGCACGGACAAGCAGATCGCCGTTGACGTCGATACCGCGCTGCTCACCAGCCTTGTGCTTCGGCAGCCGCTCCAGATAGTCGCGTGCGATCGGATCGAAGCCGCGTTCGTTCCATCGATCGAACGCCGTCATCAGATGACGCGCGAAGCTGCCAATCAGCGCTTCGGTATCGACCATCTCGAAACCTTCGTTCAGCAAAGCCACGCCGCCCGCCGCCGTAGTTTCATCGATGTGCGCCATATCGGCCGCGCGCAGGATAACGCCGAAAACCAGCCATGACGGGATTTCATCCTCACGGCAGTCTTGCGGCCAGCCAAGCCGTGCGCCACCCAGCACTCCGCCGTCGAAAAGAAGCGCGTCAGGCCAGGTGAAGCTCACCTGGCGTTCTGGCGGGCAATGGACTGCGATTGCATCGGCGGTAGCGTTCATGCCGGCAAAAAACGCGCGGCGCGCTGACACCAAAGGCTCATCGGGCTCAAGAACGACCGCGAACTCCACCAGATCGTAGCGCCGGACCCAAACCAATGTTCCAGCGCCAGCATCGGCCGCAATGCTGCAGCCATGCGCGAACGCATCGCCGTATTCGCGAAGCGGGACGACCGTATAGCCCGGCGGCAGATCGAGCGCTTGCTCCTCCGGCGCAGTGCGCGAAACCATCATCGCATTAAATTTCCTTGAGGCCCCTTTTTAACGGGCAGTCTATGCTATCCCCGGCCGAGGCGGCGGCGCTTGCGCGAGGCGAAGCCACACCATAATCATGAGATAGACGCGCGAGCGATAAAAATCCAAGGCCGCTTGAAATACAAGGCGGTATCAGATGCAAGGTCGCATGAAATGCAAGGTCGTATGAAATGCAAGGCTGTATGAAATGCAAGGCTGTATGACATGATTGGCGCGACGTCCCGCCTTCTGATTTGCAGCTGCGAGAAGACCATGCCGCTCGATGCGCAGGCGATCGCGCGCGGCTGCGCGGCTCAAACGACGCAGGTCAACCAGCTCTGCGGCCTGGACCTCGACCAGTTTAAGGCGGCGCTTGCTGAAGGTGCGCCGATCACGGTGGCGTGTACGCAGGAAGCGCCTCTGTTCAGGGAAGTGGCGGAAAACTCTCCGCAGGCATCGCTTACCTTCGTCAACATTCGCGAGACCGGCGGCTGGTCAAAGGACGCATCGAAAGCTGGCCCGAAAGCCGCGGCTCTGATCGCTGCCGCGTCCGAGGATATGCCGCCGATCCCGGTCGTCACGCTGGAAAGTGGCGGTGTCACGCTGATCTATGGTTGCGACGACGTCGCAATCGACGCAGCCAAACGTCTGGCTGACCGTCTGGACATTACCGTAATCCTGACAAAACCCCGCGATGTGACACCGCGCGCAGTCAACGAATTTCCCGTATTGAAAGGCACGATCCGCAACGCGCGTGGGTATCTCGGAAATTTCGAACTCGCCATCGACGACTACGCACTCCCCTCGCCATCGTCGCGCGGCACATTATTGTTCGGAAGCGCCCGCGACGGTGCGACCTCGACATGCGACATCGTCCTCGACCTCAGCGGCGGCGCGCCGCTGTTTCCAGCTCATGAATTGCGATCCGGCTATCTGCGCGCCGATCCCCGCGACCGCGGAGCCGTCGAGAGAGCCATTGCGGATGCCGGCAATCTCGTCGGCACGTTCGACAAGCCGCGCTTCGTGCATTTCGAAGAATCGCTTTGCGCGCATTCCCGCTCCAATATCACCGGCTGTACACGCTGCCTCGATTTGTGTCCGACTGGCGCGATCACGCCGAACGGCAATGCCGTTGCCATCGATCCATATATATGTGCCGGCTGCGGCTCCTGCGCGTCAGCATGTCCAACCGGCGCAGCATCATACTTGCTGCCTAGCGCCGATGCGCTGATGCGGCGTCTGCGCACGCTGCTCCAAACGTATCGCAAGGCCGGCGGAGAGAATGCTGTCGTGCTGTTTCATGACGGCGATCATGGCGATCCGCTGATCGATGCGCTCGCGCGATTCGGCGACGGACTGCCGGCAAATGTACTCGCGGTCCGCGTCAACGAGGTTACGCAGCTCGGCCCCGAAACCATCGCCGCGGTCTTTGCCTATGGGGGCACGGGCGTCGCGCTCCTGACGAGGGCAAAGCCGAAACATGACATTGCCGGACTGCGCCGCACCGCTGAACTATCGGGAACGATTGGGGCTGCTCTCGGCTTCGGCGAAGGCGTCGTCCGCATGATCGAAACCGATGATCCGGATCAGCTACGTGCGATGCTCGATGCCATGCCTGCCGGCGTCGCGACCGGCGTGGTTGCGAGTTTCATTCCACGCGGCGCCAAGCGCAGCGTACTGGAGACGACATTTCGCGAGCTTCATCTCGCCGCCCCCACACCCGTCGATATCGTTCCGCTCGCGCCCGGCGCGCCATTCGGCGGAGTGCGGTTGAACGTTGAAGGCTGCACGCTCTGTCATGCCTGTGTAACGGCTTGTCCCACCGATGCGCTCTCCGACAACCCCGACCGCGCCATGCTACGGTTCACCGAAAGCCTGTGCGTGCAATGCGGACTCTGCGAATCCACCTGTCCGGAAAATGTTATCACGCTGGAGCCGCGCCTCGATTTTCAGGCGTGGAATGCGCCGCTGCGAATCCTGAAGGAAGAAGAGCCTTTCAATTGCATCGCCTGCGGAACACCTTTCGGGACCCGAAGTTCGATCGAGCGCGTGTTGTCGAAACTGCAGGAAAAACATTGGATGTTCGTCGGCGCCAATGCGCGGCGGCTTGACGTCATCAAGATGTGCGCTGATTGCCGCGTCGAGGCCGTCGTCAACGAGAGCTTTGACCCTCACGCAGCGCCGCAGCGCCCGCCGGTGATGACAACCGAGGACTATCTGCGCGCGCGCGATGAGAAGAAGAACGATCCTTTCGGATCGCAATGAGCAGCGCTGTGAGCCTGATTGATAGTGAGATCGAATTCACCGCATGCGCTGCGAACGGGACCGACACCGTTTACAGTGATCGAGCAAGCCATGAATAAAGCAACGCAAATCTGGTCCGGGGGAAAGAATACGCCCGCACCTCGCGTAATGCCGGACCCAAAGAATCCGCGATTGACCGAGCGTGTCACCGGTATCGACCAGACCGGCGCGCCCGCCGATATCAATGTGCCGGTCGAACGCGCGCTGACTCTTTATCTGAACTCGCAAGAGATCGTCACCATGATGACGATCAACGACTACCCGGAGTATCTGGCACTGGGCTATCTGCTCAACCAGAACATGCTCAAGCCTGACGATGTCGTGACCGAGGTGGTTTACGACGATGATCTGCAGGTCGTCGTCGTCTACACGGAGCGCGGCACCAATTTCGAGGAGAAACTGAAGAAGAAGACACTGACCTCGGGTTGCGCGCAGGGCACCGCTTTCGGCGATTTGATGGAAGCCATCGAAGGCGCTTCGCTGCCGCACGCAGAGCTGCGTACCTCGTGGCTCTATCAGATGACCCACGCGATCAACACCGCGCCATCGCTCTATCTCGAAGCAGGCGCCATCCACGGCTGCGTACTTTGCAAGGAAGGCGAGCCGGTTTGCTACATGGAAGATGTGGGCAGGCATAACGCGGTTGACAAGATCGCCGGCTGGGCCTGGCGGCACAACGTCGATGTCGCAGACAAGATCATGTACACGACCGGTCGTCTCACATCCGAGATGGTCATCAAGACGGTGCGCATGGGCATTCCGATTCTGGTGTCGCGATCCGGATTTACGGCGTGGGGTGTCGAACTCGCTCGTCAGGTGGGACTAACTCTGGTCGGCCGCACCAAAGGCAAGCGATTCATCGCGCTGTCCGGGCAGGAACGGATCGTGTTCGACCAGAATCTCGAATTTGTCGCGGAAGAATCCGCCCGCAACAGGCGCAAGGGCAGCGATGATGACTGACGATCGGCCGCCGACCCTCGGCGTGCTTCTCGCCGGAGGGCTTGCGCGACGCATGGGCGGCGGCGACAAGCCGATGAAAACAATCGGCGGCCGTACCATTCTAGAGCGCGTGATCGCTCGCCTCGCAGGTCAATGCGATGGACTCATCCTGAACGCCAATGGCGATACGTCCCGCTTCGCATCGTTCGCACTGCCCGTCGTCTCAGATACCGTTGAGGGATTTGCAGGCCCCCTCGCGGGTGTGCTCACAGCTCTCGATTGGGCTGCCGCGCACAGGCCGGGTGTCGAATGGGTGCTAAGCGCGGCGACGGATTGTCCGTTCTTGCCACGCGATCTCGTCGTCCGGTTGCAACACGCACGGGCTGAAGCGGGCGCGCAATTGGCTGTTGCTGCCTCGGGCGACCAGACCCATCCGGTGATCGGTCTATGGAACGTTGCGCTGCGCGGTGAATTGCGTCACGCGCTTGTGGTGGAAGATATTCGTAAGATCGATCGCTGGACCGCCCGTTACAAACTGGCAACCGTGACATGGCCAACCACACCGATAGACCCGTTCTTCAATGCCAATACGGTTGAGGATATCGCGGAAGCGGAGCGGCTTGCGGGGCTCGATGGCGACCGGTGATCCATCGATCACGCCGGGCGGAAGCCAGCCTGTTCCAGCGCTTTCCTGACCTCCAGCGAACGTAACGCATCGAGAAACGCCCGAACCGCTGGACGTTCCTTTCGCGATGTCACAAGGGCAAAATCATAGTGCTCTTCGGCGAACGGAATGAATCCGAGACCCGCCGCGCGAGCGACGGGCTCAATCGTCATACCCCAATCGGCGCGATTTTGTGCCACAGCTGCCGCGACGGCATTGTGGGAGCGTGGCTGATTCCAGTAGCCATCCGGTTTCGTCCCGCCGAGCAAACGGTCGATGAGTATCCGGGTGCCAGCACCCTGGTTGCGATTGACCATCAGGCAGGACCGGTCCTGCAGCGCCGTTCTGACGGCCTCGTCTGCGTGGAGGCCTTCAAAACGGTTGTCCCCCATACGAAATACGATGCCCTGCATGCGCCGATAACCCGGCACGAGGTCAAGTCCATCGGTGATGAAAGACCTATTGTATGTGTCTGACTTTTCATCAAGCAGATGGATCGGCGCAAGGTCGCATTCGCCGCGCCGCGCCGCCGATAGCCCGCCGAGGCTTCCCACCGAAATTGAACGCACGGACAAACCGGCTTGCGCCAATGGCGCAGTGACGAGATCGAGGCCTGTGCAATGACTTCCGACGATCACCAGATCCGGCACCCGCACATGCGGCGTGAACAGTGTCACCTCCGCACGAGTTTCAGCCAGCATTTGCTCGGCGAGCGCATCGATCCGTATAAATCCGTCAGCTTGCGCGAACGAAGTGATAGCGCCGGAACCCTTGCCGGTCGGATAGGCAATGAATTCGTCATCGCCCTCGACCAGCGACACCATGACGAATTCCGTGCGGCCGAGTTCCGATGCAATCCGCACCGGCACCTTCGCCATGACTCGCGCGTCATTGCGCGGCGGCAAGCCCGCAAGACGGCGCAAGACCGGAACGATCATGTCGTGAAACGTAAACATCGCCGACGTTGGAAATCCCGGCAGGATCACAACGGGCTTGCCGCCACATACCGCGAGACACAGAGGCTTTCCTGGCTTGAGCGCCACGCCATGCGCCAGAATACCCGGTTTGCCGAGCCGGGCGACGATACGATGGGAGACATCGCCCTCACCTTTCGATGTACCGCCTGACAAGATGAGCATGTCACTGGCTTCAAGCGCTCCACGCATCACTGCTTCGAGCTTGTCCTCGTCGTCAGGAAACGCGCCCAGAAAATGCGCGTCGCCGCCATTCTCGGACACGGCAGCCGTGACGATCGCGCCATTGGTATCGAAGATGGACGCGGGACGCAGCGGCTGGCCGGGCTGAACCAGTTCGTCGCCGGTGGAGATGATTGCGACACGCGGTCTCTTCGTGACCTGAACATGCGCAACGCCGGACGCAGCGAGCATGCCAATTTCGCGCGATCCCATGAGTGTCCCGGCGCGCAGCAGGACTTCGCCTCGCGCAATGTCGGATCCTGCATAGGACACGAACTGCCCGGGTGAGACTGAGCGCCTGATTTCGATCGCGCCCATGCCGGCAGGCTGAGTATGCTCAATCATCACAACAGCATCGGCACCGCGCGGAATCGGACCGCCCGTTGCAATCAGCGTTGCCGAATTGTCCGTCACCAGCACCTTCGGCGCGACACCACAGGCGATCGCTTCATCATTCAAACCTAGACGAACCGGGGACGCTTCGCTTGCAGACACAACATTGGTGGAGCGGACGGCAAAACCATCGACGTTGGAGCGGTCGAACGGCGGCACATCGACAACAGCGACAACATCGCCTGCTAACGCAAGCCCCAGCGCGCCGGCCAGCGTACGAGTCTCGCTGACCAGATCGCGCGGAAACAGCGCAGCCTCGAAACGCGAAAGCGCGTCCTCGCGCGACAGGATCGTAAGAAACTGATCCTGATCGGCGTTTGCATTGTTCGATCGCGCTTTCGGCTCAACCATCGGCAAGTCTCATATCATCAAGTCTCATATCATGTTGCGAAGAAGAAACGCGCCGGCCATCGTTCCGGCTGCATAGCCTTCGCTGTCTTCCGGCACGGCGAACCAGGCGTCGGCGCGGGCAATCGCCTCCAGCGAAAGCTGACCGGTCGCAAGCGGCATCCACATATCGCCCGATGTTTCCAGCAATACGATCTCCGTGAGGCCGATAGCCGAAGAAATCTTGCGCCCGAGCGGACGAATGACTTTCCGTCGTGCCGATCGATCTAATAGCCGATCCAATGCGGGTTGAATCAGCATCAGGCAAGCCGCCATTGCCTGGTCGGGAGCACCCGGGACAGCAATAACCGGCGTTTTTCCCAACCGGCCAACCGCCGACGTGCGCCCGGGATGCAAAGCAAGTCCATGCACCAATCCGGCACCGCGCGACGCCAGCGCTTCGATCGTTTCATCGGTACGGCCGACGCCTGTGCCTCCGACCGTGACGAGCAGATCGCAGGACTCGCTGCCGACGGAGTCCGAAATACACACAACATCGCGGCCTTTTGCCTGCGAGCCGAACGCACGGGCTCCCGCAGCCTTCGCAAACTCCAGGATGAACTCCGAGCACGCTGCATTGCCATCCGCGGACGGCACATCGATCACGCCCACACGCGGAGATCGAATCTGAATCCGGCCGAGTCCTGCAGCACGGGCGGCCAGCACATCGAACGCATTTATCATCCGGCCCGGTGCGATGACTGACAGCCCCTTCGCGATATCGTCTCCCGCCCGGCGAATGCCATGGCCGGGCGTGGCTTCCGCCAGAACCTGAAACAACGATCCGATCTCCTCGACCAGATCGGCATCAAGGATGCAGTCACAACCGTCTGGCAAGCGATCGCCCGCTTCCACCCATACTGGCGATGACGTGAGCAAAACCGGTGAATAGGAGGACGCGCCAACGACATCGAGCGCCCGCACTGCCCAGCCGTCGGCGACAGCGACGTTAAACGCCGGGTGCGCCTCCTGCAGTGGCGGTATCGCCGCCGAGATGCAGCCAACGGAATCCTCCAGAGTTACGTCGATGGGTTGAACGGGCCGTACGCCATCGAGCAGCAAGCGAAGCGCCGCATCGAGTGAGGTCAGGGTCGCCGGCAAACGCTGTGTCATCTTGATGCTCGGAGACGCAGCGTTGTGCGACACGTTGGCACGGGAAACAAAGGAACCAACCTCATCACGGGACGTTGAACAACGCATTTCATTGTTCCTTATAACGAGTAGAGGCTCAAATGCGCACACAACTGATCGCGGCTGCCGTTATTGCGTCGTTTGCCACCACACCGTCGCTGGCACAGACTGCAGCCGCCACAGGGGCAAAGCCCGAGACCAGTTGCAATGACACATCAGCGGCGGCAACTTCCAGCACGGTCGGCAAGGCTGACAGCTCAATGGCCATGGAAAAGAGCGCCATTTTGCCGTCGGCGGGAGGACATGCCAATTCCGCCGCCCCAACCGTACAGAGCGGTGGAAAGCCGATGGCGGTGCGGCCAGATTGCCCGCCCGATGCGAAAAAATAAGAAGACTGACTTGATTTGAGCGCGCTCGTTTTTTCTCAGGACGCCTTCTTCTCGGCATTTGGGAAAAACAATTGCTTGCCATTGACCTGATACGCGGCAATCGCTGCTTGACCTTCCGGTGAGACCAGCCAGTCAATGAAGCTCTGTCCAAGCTCCTTCTTGACGGATGGGCGCTTCTCCGGATTCACGAGAATCACCCCGTACTGATTGAACAGCCGCTTGTCACCTTCGACCGCGATGACGAGATCGCCGGGATTCTTGAACGATAGCCATGTGCCCCGGTCCGACACCGCGTAGGCATTCATGGCGCCGGCCGTATTGAGCGCTGCGCCCATGCCCTGACCGATTTCGCGATACCACGGACCCTTGGCTTTCTCGAGATCGACCCCTGTCTGTTTCCACAGCGCAAGCTCGGCGGAGTGCGTGCCGGACCTGTCGCCGCGCGATACAAACGGAATGCCCTTTTCCTGAATCGTTTTAAGGGCCGTGCCGATATCTTTGCCGCTAACTCCTGCCGGATCACTTTTTGGACCGATCAGGACAAAGTCATTGTACATCACATCGAAGCGCTTGACGCCCTGCCCGTCGGCAACGAACTTCTCTTCCTGTGACTTGGCATGAACGAAGACCACGTCCGCGTCGCCACGGCGCGCAGTGTCCAGCGCTTGCCCGGTGCCCTGCGCAATAATCTTCACTTCGATTCCGGTCTTGGCTTTGAACAAAGGCAGGATATGACCGAACAGGCCTGAATCTTGCGTCGATGTGGTCGAAGCCACGACGATGGATTTGTCTTGCGTGAAAGCCGGAGTTGCGGCCGCTAGCAGCGACAGCGCAAAGGCAAGCGAAGCGTAATGACGTTTCATGGGATATCCTGGTGGATTCAAACAACGAGATCGCCACGCACAAAGGCTGCTGCCTCCGGCGTCGACGGGTTCTTTAAAAAATCATCGGCGAGTGTGCGTTCAAGCACCGCGCCGCGTAACATGAAAACGACTTCGCCGGCGAGTCGGCGCACCTGACCGAGATCATGTGATGCCATCACGATCTTGATGCCGGATTGCGCAGCGGCGCGGACAATCTCCTCGACACTGCGTGTCGCTGCGGGGTCGAGGCTCGCGGTTGGTTCATCAAGCAAAAGCAGCTCAGGATCTCGCGCCAGCGCGCGCGCAAGAGCAAGACGCTGCTGTTCGCCGCCGGAAAGCCGGCGGGCGGGACGCATCGCAAGTTCCGAAAGTCCCACCCGTTCGAGCAATTCCACCGTGCGAGCAGCAACTTTCTCTCTCGGATAATCGGCGTGAGTGAGTCCGTAAGCAACGTTGGCCGAAGCTGTCCGGCGCAGCATCACGGGACGCTGGAACACCAGCGCACGGCGCGTTGGCTTTGGATCGGTGCGGCCACCCCACGTCATTTGGCCTTCGGTCGGCCGCGCCAGCCCCATGCAAAGCCGCAACAAGGTGCTCTTGCCTGCACCATTTGGTCCAACCACAAACGTCGGCGAGCCGGACGCCAATGTCAGCGTCAGACGATCGATGATCGTCGTAGCGCCGGCACGCACCGTTACACTGTCGAACATGACTGGCAGATCGGTAATCGGCGCCCGCATCGTCATCCCGCCTGACGTTCGGACCAGACCCGCGCGCCCCACGCCGCGGCATTGATCGCAAGAACGATCGCCACGAGGACTATGCCCAAGCCAAGTGCGAGCGGCAGATTGCCCTTCGATGTTTCGAGCGCAATCGCCGTGGTCATCGTACGGGTGAAGCCATCGATATTGCCGCCGACAATCATGACCGCGCCGACTTCAGCCGCTGCGCGTCCAAACCCAGCAAGCAGCGCTGTGAGCAGGCTTAAGCGCGCATCCCAAAGCAGCGTGGTTACGCGGCCGAAAGGACCGACGTCCATCGCCGACAGCTCGTCGCGGTATTCGATCCAGAGATCTTCAATGGTCTGGCGGGTGAGGGCCGCGATAATCGGCACGATCAGGAGCGCCTGAGCCACGATCATCGCCGTCGGCGTGAACAGAATGCCGAGGTCGCCTAACGGCCCGGATCGCGACAACAAGAGAAAAACCGCGAGACCCACAACAACAGGCGGCAGCCCCATGAAGGCATTGACGAGCACAACAACAGCACTTCGTCCGGGGAAACTCGTCAACGCCAGTATGGCACCGAGCGGCAGGCCAATGCAGGCTGCGAGGACTACTGCTGAAAGGCTGACCGCGAGCGACAATTTGACGATTGCGAACAGTGCCGCGTCGCCGCTTGAGATCAGTTGCCAGGCATTAAGCCCGTCGAGCATGGCGCTTCCTCTTTGCGCTTTCTTCTGCATATTTTTCAGCTGTGTCAATAATTTGAAAATATGCAAGAATATGCATACAAGTACAGGATGGATATGCTGACCACCAGCGAGGCAGCCGATTACCTTCGGCTTGGCGAACGCAAGCTCTATGAGTTAGTCGCCGAGGGCGCGATCCCCTGTACCAAGGTGACGGGAAAGTGGCTTTTCCCGCGGGATGAGCTTGATCGCTGGGTGCTGTCGGGGTTGACGCGGCCGGCCGGGATGAGTCCGCCAGATCCAGCTTTGATCGTGGGCGGGAGCCAGGACGGTCTCCTTGAGTGGTGCCTGCGCGAGTCCGGCTCCGGCCTCGCGACGCTGGTTGAAGGAACAGAGAGCGGCGTCGGCCGCGTGCTGCGCGGCGAAGCAATCGCCGCTGCGATCCATTTCCACACCGAAGATGGCCTGCAAGACTCCGGCGAGGACGCCAACATCGCGGCGGTGCGCGAGATAGCCAGTTTGCATGATGCGGTGCTGGTGGGATTCGTGCGGCGCGAACAGGGACTGCTGGTCCAGCCCGGAAATCCGAAGAATCTTGCCAGCATTCCCGACATTCTCGCGTCCGGAGCGACGATGGCGGTAAGGCAGCCCGGTGCGGGCGCGCAAATGCTGCTGTATGCTCTTCTGAAAAAGCACGTCGCGAAGCTGAATGATCTGCAGCGGCTTGATCCGCCGTGCCTGACGGGGCCTGATCTTGCGGCTGCCATTCGCGCCGGCGAAGCTGACTGCGGCATCGCGACGCGCGCGGCGGCCAAGGCAGCCGGGCTCGATTTCGTGCCGCTGCTCTGGGAAAACTTCGATCTTCTGATGCGGCAGCGTTCTTACTTCAAACCACCGATGCAGGCGCTGACGAATTTCATGTCGCAGCCACTTCTGAAAAGGCGCGCGAAGGAACTGACGGGCTACGACACCTTACCGGCTGGAACAATTCGCTATTTTTCCTGAAGTGCCAACCTGCCACACATCGAACGAACAGCATCAGTTTATTGGACCGCATCGTCGTGTTTCGATACGACTGAGCCACATCGCAAACCGATCAGAGGAACTATCGTGAATCGCAGGGAATCCAGCATCCGCATGCTGACGATCGGCGCGCTCGTCGCAGCACTTGGCGTGCCAGACGCGGTCGCGCAATTGCGCGGACACGGTGGACCGGTTCGCGCGCTGGCGGTTTCAACGGATGGGCAGACACTGCTGTCTGGAAGTTTTGACGGCAGCGCCATCCGCTGGTCGCTCGACCGCAACACTGCCGAGCAGGTTCTCCGGTTTCATGCCGACGCCGTCAACGCAACGGCTGTTTTCAGGGATGACCGCGTCGCGACCGCGGGCGCCGATGGCCGCATCGCGATCTGGAGTCCGGGCAAGCAGCAGCCCAACGCAATACTTGAGGGCCACACCGCGCCGATTGCAGCGCTTGCGCTCTCGCCCGACGGCTTAACTCTCGCCTCGGCGGCGTGGGATCATACCGTGCGGCTCTGGCCCCTCGCCGGCGGCGCAGCGCGCGTGC
>JAKFUP010000029.1 GCA_021732625.1 Hyphomicrobiales bacterium | reverse complement strand
TCTTCAAGGCTGTCGTTCCATCGACGTTGCCGGCGATCATTGCAACGTTCCGCATCAATATCGGCTTCGGCCTCGTCGGCGCTGTGGTCGGGGAATTCATCTCGTCGCAACACGGTCTCGGCCACATGATCTTCACCGCATCCAGCCTTTACGATCTCAACAGCGTATGGGTCGGACTTTTCACGCTCATGGTCATCGGCTTCATTCTTTACTACGTGATCGACATCATCGAGAGAGCGACGCTGCCCTGGAAAATATCCAGCACAACGCATCAGGTTCAGGTTTGAAATTCAATCAACGGAGACGTCATATGTCGTTGCTTAAGCGTATTACCGGTGCCGTAGTCGCAGCCGCTCTATTGTCGACACCCGCGCTCGCGCAGAACAAAAAGGTCGTGCTGTCGCAGGCCTTCCAGTCGATGCTCTATCTGCCGCTCTATGTCGCGATCAACGAGGGCTTCTTCACCCAGCAGGGCATCGACCTCGCCAAGGAAACCGCCGGTGCACCGAGCGTGGCACTTTCCGCAGTAATTTCCGGCAGCGCGCAATTCTCGATTCACGGTCCGGAATGGACAGCTATCGCCGCCTCGAAGGGCGCGCCGGTGAACATCATCGCCAATGTCGTCAATGGCGCGGCTGTGTGGATCGCCACCACGCCGGATTTCAAGTTTGACAGCATCAAGGACGTCAAGGGCCAGAAGGTCGTCACCGGCATGATGCCGACCACGAGCACGTCCCTGTTCATCAAGCTGCTGAAGGAAAACGGCATGGACGCCAAGACCGACGTGGAGATGATCCAGGTCCAGATCGGCACCGAGCCGGGCCCGTTCCTCGCCCAGCAGGCCAAGATCGCCGTGATGTATGAGCCCGGCCTCGATCAGGTGGTGGCCAAGGGCATGAAGGTCGTCCTCGGATTTCCGAAATCATATGGCCCTTACGCCTTCTCCGCCGTGACCGCCCGCAACGATATCGATGCCGATACCGCGCAGCGCGTCGTCAATGCGATGGAAATGGCGATGCGGTTCATGACCAAGAACGAAGCGCGCACCGTCGAGATCGCCCGGAAGGAATTTCCGACGCTCGATCCGCAGGTGGTGGAAGCCGCGGTGAAACGCATGCTCGGCGACGGCGTCTATCCGTCGAGCGTCGATATCACCGCCGATGCGTTGAAAGTGTCGATGGACACTCAGATCGCGCTTGGCAATCTTGCGGGACAGCCGGACTACAAGGCGTTCGTCGTCAAGAAGTACATTGAGCCAGCGCTGGCTTTGAAGTAACCGGATACGCAGGCTCGCGCGAAACGCGGGCCTGCTCCCGGCGGACTTCAAGGATACCCGTCATGACTTCACGCAACGCGATCGCGCTGGAATCTGGCGTGCTGGACCTGCTGCGGCACTTTGCGGCCGACAGCAATGCCGCCGATTCCTACGCCGCGGCTTGCATGGAACGGCTCGATGACGTCGAGCCCGTGCTCAAGGCGTTCGAAACCAGGCCGGTCATAGGCAAGGCCAAAAGCCACGGTCCGATGGCGGGCATCCCCGTTGCCGTCAAGGATATCTTCGCAACCAGCGACATGCCGACCACCAACGGCTCGGCGGTCTACAAAGGCCACGTTCCGCCGGCGGATGCGTGGGTCGTCGAACGGCTGCGCAATCTTGCTGCGACGATCTTCGGCAAGACGGTGTCCACCGAGTTTGCCTGGCGGCATCCCGGCGCGACCGTCAATCCGTGGAATCGCAATCACACGCCCGGCGGCTCGTCGTCCGGTTCGGCCGCAGCGGTTGGCGCTGGCATTGTGCCGCTGGCTCTCGGAAGCCAGACACTGGGCTCGATCATCCGCCCCGCCGCGTTCAACGGCGTGGTCGGATTCAAACCTAGCTTCGGAGCGATCCCGCGCACCGGCGTTCATCACCTTAGTCAATCGCTCGATCATGTCGGATTTTTCGCCCGCCGCGTTGATGACGTCGCTTATGCGCTGTCGCTGCTCGCGGGCACCAGCGACACAGACCTTCACGGCAGGCCGGTTCCTCCGTTTGAAGTCGATGTGAATAGCGGAGTGCCGTTGGGAACTCCGCCACGGCTCGCCGCTGTTCGTTTTTCGCTATGGTCGCGCGTCGAACCGGAACAGCAGGCGGCTTTCGAAGCTGCAATCGCCAAGCTGAAAGCCGCCGGTGCAATCGTAGAAGACGTCGATATGCCTGACCTCGATCCCAAGGCATGGGAAGTGACGCATACCATCCTCGCAAGCGAAGGTAGCGCTTTGTTCAGCGATCTGGTTGCGCGCTATCCGGACAAGACCAGCGACCACTTGAAGGATCTGGTGAGCGCGGGGAAGGCACACAACGCGCACGACTATCTTCTGGCCAAGAAATCTCAAGCCACGCTGCGGGACAATGCCACTTCGCAGCTCGCCGGCTTCGATGCGGTTCTCACCCTCTCCGCTTTCGGCGAGGCTCCGCGCGGGTTGGTTTACACGGGCGACGCGGCCTATTGCACGCCGTGGACATTGCTCGGAACGCCCGCGCTGTCATTGCCAGCGGGGTTCGGCAAAAACGGTTTGCCACTCGCGGTTCAGGTCGTCGGCGCTTATCGCGAGGATTACAAGACGCTCTGCGTCGCCAAATGGGTCGAGACCCATTTGCAATTCAATCCGGGATTGCCCGCCACGATCTAGCTAGCGATCTAGCTATTGCGCAGCGGGCTGCCGCAACATTCGCAGCAGCCCGCTAACCGTGATGCATTCAGAAGACAGCTAGATGCCGCGTCCCCAGTAACCACACCAGCGATGGACGTTCCACGCTAGGTTCTGCTCGTAACCCTGCAGCGTCGCGTATTGCGGCATTTTCAGTTCGGTGTCCGCCGGGGTGAAACACTTGCCTTCAGCAGACGCCTTTTTCACTTCGCCCGACAGGTCGGTCAGGAATGCAAGCTGTTGCTCCATGTCCTTCTTGGTGCCGAGCCGTCCGCCGGGGCCGGGATGGCCCGGGATCATACGCTCCCAATCGAGCGAGAGCGTCTTCTTCAGCGATGCTTCCCATTCGATTGGATAGGAATCGTTCACAGCCAGGCGTGACGGCACCGCGCCAAGCGAATTGAAATCGACCGCGAAGATGATCTTTTCCTTCGGCAGGAACATCACCAGCGACGAGTCGGAATGATTGCGTCCGGTAAAAACCAGTTCCAGCGTCGTACCACCGAGCTTGATGGTCTTCTTCTGATTGACGGTCTCGTCCGGAATCACGACGTCGACACCCTTGAGCGTCGTCAGCCGTTCCTTTGCACGCTTGTGCGCAACGACCTTTGCGCCCGCGTCCTTGAAAACCTTTCCGCCGGCGATGTGATCGTAGTGGTGGTGGCTGTAGACCAGATACTTGATCGGGGCCTGAGTGATCTTGCGAATTTCCTCAAGATAGGCCTTTGCCGCTTGCGGCCGCCCATAGCTGATAGGATCGGTGGCGATGACGCCGGCAGGCGTGACGATGAACATCGCCTGATGATTCATATACCGGAAGATATAGACGTTCTCGGTGCCCTCGACTTTTGTGGCCGCAAACGTCGGCGGCGCCGGTGGCTGTTGCGCGAGCGCGCCTGTCGTCAGTCCGAGCGTGGCAATGGCAGCAATGATTAATTTCATGAATGGTCCTCCCCAACAGCAAAACTCCGGCGTTCGCATGATATTCCCGCCATGTCCGATCAAGGCTACCGGATAAAGCTGACTTGCCGCAAACCGAACAGAACCGCCAGGCATTGGACCGACGGATTTATCGTGGAACTGTAGTAATTTACCGCAACGCAGCAGCGTCTCTTGAGGCTACATTAATACCTTTATGGGAATGCTCTGCTTTGATCCGATCGCAAAGGTAGATTGGCTTGTGACCGCTCCATTGCAGGATGAAATTGATTATGACTATGCAGTCAACGTCGCCGAGCGCGCGATGCGTCATATGTCGCAACATCGGATTCCGCCGACACCGGATAATTTCAAAGTCTGGGCGGGCTATGCACAGGGCGTTCCCGCGAGCCTTAAGCGAACGATCGACGTCCTGATCGGAAACAAGCGAACATTCGACGCCCAGACCAACCGTGATCTGGTGGCAACCTTTGCTGAATCGGGGCCTGGCGTCGCAAGCGCTTCGCAGCAGCTTTCCACAGTCGTCGATGCAGCACGCGAGTTTTTGAGCACTGCCATCGCCGACAACAAGTCCCAGATCAAGACAATCGGCGATACGGCAGGCGCCGTCTCCGGGGGAGCCGACCCCAAACTGCTGGTCGAAAGCCTCGTCAAGGAATTGAACAGGGCCGCGAACCGTGCCTCAGAGCTGGAACAGAATTTTGCGGCATCGTCACGCGAGCTCGACACCATTCGCAACTCGCTTGAGAAAGCCGAAGAGCGTTCGAAAACCGACATGCTGACCGGCCTTCCCAATCGCCGTGCATTCGACGAGTTTTTGCGCCTTGCGCAGACCGCCGCGATGGAAAAGGGCGATCCGCTCGGATTGCTGCTGATCGATGTCGATCACTTCAAACGATTCAATGACGGTTTCGGGCATAATGTCGGAGACCAGGTTCTCAAGCTGCTTGGCGGCGTGCTGAAAGAGCGCGTCCGCGAAAACGATCTCGCAGCACGCTATGGCGGCGAGGAATTGATTGTCGTTCTACCCGCGGCTGACATGCACACCTGCGCTGCAGTCGCCGAACGCATCCGCAAGTCGATCGCCGAAGCAAAGATAACCCGCCGCGCCACGGGTGAAGCTCTTCCAGGTATCACCGTATCGATCGGCGTCGCGCAGTTCCGGCCGGGCGAACCGGCATCGGAGTTTATCGAGCGGTGCGACAACGCGCTCTACGCAGCCAAGAGCAACGGCCGCAACCGTGTCATGACCGAACATCAGCTCGGTTCCGATCTGCTGGCCAGCTAACACTTTCCGTGCGAGGATGATGCCGCTTTGGAGCGGACATCAGGCTGGATGTAGCGATGCCAGAGGATACAAATTCCGGCAGCAAGAACTTGAGCCAGCGCGCAGGCAAGACCGTCGCGCTGCGCGACCACCCGATCTTCCGGGGAATTGAACCCGGCGCCATCGATCAGCTTTTCAAGTATGCAAAAGTCCTCAGCTTGCGGCGCGGAGCCACGATCTTTTCCCGTGGCGACAACGGCGATCGTCTCTATGCGGTTCGCAAAGGCACCGTCCGCATCAATATTTCATCGTCGGACGGGCGCGGCGCCACCCTCAACCTGATCGGCGCCAACGAGATCTTCGGCGAGATCGCCTTGCTGGACGGACAGATGCGTACGGCGAATGCGGTCGCCCACACCGACTGTGAGCTGCTGGCGATCGAGCGCCGCGACTTTCTGCCGTTCCTCGAACAACAGCCGAAACTGGCATTCAATTTCATTCAGCTGCTGTGCGCACGGCTGCGCTGGACCAGCGAGCAGGTCGAGCACGTCATGCTCTCCGACCTGCCGAGCCGGCTCGCGAAAACCGTCATCGCCCTGCTCAACAAGGACAGCGACAAACCCGGCAGCGGTTCCATCGCCGCGACGCAGCGGGAGATCAGCGAAATGGTCGGGGCGACCCGGGAAAGCGTCAACAAGGAGCTGCGCCGGTGGTCCAAACAGAGCTGGATCGAACTCGACCAGGGTGCAATCAGGGTTCTGGATCCCGCAGCGCTTGGCGAACTTGCAGGTAATAATGCTTAAGTATCTGTTTTATCAGGCAAAATTTTAATGTTTTTGAATCGCTAAAGAATTCCATACGGCTGTGACCTGGATCACATGCCGCAGCCCCTCCCTCGGCTACCAACTGAAGTAGCCCGATATGGGAGGGGACCATGCAAGTTACATTCGAGACGCCGTCACAACCGATTCCGAACCGTTTTCTCGGCCTCGGCATCAAGACCATTCTGCTATTCGCACTGCTGTTGCTGCTCGTCGAGGTCGTGCTGATCCTCGCGATATTCGGCAGCGACTTGCTGTTCACAACGATCGATCCAGCCAGCCTCGCACCGGGCGCGCAACAGGCAACGCTGCAACTTCGTCAGACCGTGCCAACCTGCGTGCTGAACGCCCGGACGTATGCGGCGCTCTATCTATGAACGCGCAGGCAAGATGCACCGGTGAAGTGCAGCCTACTTCACGTTTGCTGGCGCGTGGACATGCCACAGCTCCGAGCGCCAGCGCAGCACGATGAACAACAGCAACGTCAATCCGCTCGCCGCATAGAGCGTTGCGGTCGTGGTGAAGCCGATCTGGCCGATCAGATTGCCAGCCATCAGCAAGCCGAGCGGCAAGCTATAGATCGCCATCATCCGCACACCCATCACGCGGCCGCGCAAATGCTCGCTTGCCGTGCGCATCAGGATCACCGCCAGCGAAATCATCGCGAGGCTCTGGGCAAAACCTGCCACCACGAGACAAGCGATCGCGGTCGGCACGGTCTGCACCTGGGCAAAAACCAGCAGCATCACGTACCACAACAATGTTGCGGCAATCATGAGGCGCGCGACCCTGACGCCGCCAACCAGTCCGAGCCCCACCGAACCCGCCAGCGAGCCAGCGGCGAAGCTCGCCGACAGATAACCAAGACCGGTTTCGTTGGCGCCATAGACCTCGCGCGCGATGTAAGGCAGCAAGCCTCCCGACAACGGATACGCGGTGAGGTTGACAAGAAACGCAACCCAGATCGACGCCTGCATCCGCGGCGAATTCCACACATAGGCGATGCCTTCCTTCAAGTCGCGCAGCGGCGACTGACGCAACAGGTCGCTGGCCATCTCACTTGCCGGGTGCGGTTTGGCGGGTGCGACGATGCAGAGCGTGAGCAAGGTGCTGGCCGTGTAGATCGTAAAGATTGCGATATATGCCGGACCCATGCCGAGCAGCGCAAAAATTCCCGCGCCACTGAGGGCACCGGCCATGCGCGCGGTATCCATCGTCGTTCGCGAAATGCTCAGCGCTCCGATCAATTGATCGTGCGGCATGATGGTCGCGACCAATGCACCGCGCACGCCAAGATCGGACGGACGCACCAGCCCCATGATGCCTGCAATGATGAAGACATAGAGCGGCGTCAGATTGCCGGTGAAAATCAGCAAGGTCAGCGTCGCGGCCAGCGCCATGTAGACCATCCGCATGCCCGCCAGCAGATCGCGATGGCCAATACGGTCGCCGACGACGCCTAACACCGGCGCGACAAGTGTGCCCACAAAATACAGCGCCGCGAACAGGGAGAGAAGCAAGACAGAGCCTGTCTCGACTAGAATATACCAGCCGAGAATCAGCGTCTCCATCTCGAAAGCCCACGACGTGAGCAGATCGGCAGGCCACTGAAATCGATAATTCCGGACACGAAACGGCGAAAACTTCAGAAACGTCTCTCCCATATCGATGCAGGGACGGTTGATGTCTCCTGCCCGGCTGCCCTGCTCGCTATCATGCGAGGCGTTGAGGCATCGGATCGTTTGGCCTTGCGGAGCGCGCAAATTGCAACAGCACAAGACAGATTCCGAATATCAGGAAATCTCATGGAAATCTCTTGGAAATCTGCATCGACCCGGCAGCAATCCGGCATGGACGTCATGCGGTGAAGCACATGCAGCATGAATTGCGATGAGACGTCGTTAGGCGAGCACGGAGTTGGCGAGTAATCTCGCTCAGACAGTAATGCTGCCCAAACCGAGCCGCTCAAGGGTGGCCAGACATCCAAGGGAGCCATTCATGGCGCGTATGGAGTATTGCGACCCTGCTCAAGCGAGCGAGCGAACCCGCGAGATTCTGTCAAAGAATCGCAACGCGAATATCTTCCGCATGCTGGCGCATTCGCCGGATTACTTCGAACAGTATTGCCGGCTGGGCCGCGCTATCCGGTTCAAGGGCGAGCTTGATCCGATCGTCCGCGAGCTGGCGATCACCCGCACAGGTATCCTGTGCGAAGCGCCATACGAGGTGGTTGCCCACAAGCGGATCGGCAAAGGGGTCGGCGTCACCGATGAGCAGAACGCAGCCCTCGACAACTGGAAAGCGGCGGCGTGCTTCGACGAAACGCAGCGCGCCGCCCTCGCCTTCACCGATGAAGTCGTCGCCATGAATAAGCCGGCCGACGCCACATTCAACGCGATTGCCGGCAAACTGACGCCGGGCGCGCTGGTTGAGCTTCAGCTCTCCATCGGCTTCTACATCATGACGTCGAAGTTTCTGGAAACCTTCGCCATCGATCTGCAGCCAGTGACCGAGGTGGTGGACTAGCGGTCCGATTCCAACATTCGCATCCCGTCACTGCAGGCTTCTTGCGAATGTAGAAATCACTTCACGCCGAGCAGTTCGACATCGAAGATCAACGTGGCGTTCGGCGGAATGACGCCACCGGCGCCACGCGCGCCGTAACCGAGCTCGGCGGGAATGATAAGCGTCCGCTTGCCGCCGACCTTCATGGTCGCGACACCCTCGTCCCAACCCTTGATCACGCGCTGCGTGCCAATCGGAAATTCAAACGGATCGCCGCGATCGACCGAGCTGTCGAATTTCTTGCCCTTCTGGCTGTTTTCGTAAAGCCATCCGGTGTAATGCATTACGCACGTCTGGCCGGTCTTGGGCGTCGCGCCCGTACCAACAACGCTGTCTGTGATCTGAAGTCCCGATGGTGTCGTCACTTTTGCTCCTGAACCCTGTGCGGCAGCCCTGTCTGCTATCGCGGCTGCAATGCTGGACGAGACAGCAACGGCGATGACGCTACGCCTTGTCATGTGAAACCGCTGCACGTTCGTCTCCTGTT
Source organism: Hyphomicrobiales bacterium (assembly GCA_021732625.1). Lineage (GTDB taxonomy): Bacteria > Pseudomonadota > Alphaproteobacteria > Rhizobiales > Xanthobacteraceae > SG-bin9. The sequence continues at coordinate 18,734 of JAKFUP010000029.1, read as the reverse complement.
TAATATCGAGTTGGCCGATTGACGGAGGGGGTGTTTAGCCCAATCCTCGAAAGCCGCCAACGCCGTTTCTCCGCTAAATAGCACATCCTCGGGCAAACTGCCGGCCAACGCGGATTGATGCCAAGAATCCGATTGATGCCGGGAAACAGAAAAGCGCACCGACTTAATCGATGCAATAAACAGAAAAGCGCACCGAACTTAATCGGTGCGCCTTTCCTCAATCTCGCTGGCCTGACGCCCGGGAGCGCCACGCATAAGCCCTGAAAGAGAATTCCAGAAGCTTATTGGGCGACCCCAGCGAGGTGACAGCGCTTGGTATGAAACACTGGACCACCTCCTTTCGTTGTTGACGACAGCAATAATATGAGGCCGTGATTCCTCAAATGCAAGGCGGTTAATCCTGAAGAATTCCAGAACTTCGAGAATTCCAGACTTCAAGAAATCAAACGCAAAGAGCCACCGGGAATGTCTCCGGCGGCTCTTGCATTGACCCGTTTCTGTTCAGGTGCGGGTGCGCATCCGCATCATGAAGGTATCGAACGAAAGTTCCGCCACCTGCATCCAGGCATACGATTCGTTGCGGTAGTTCGACAGGCTTGCATGCATCTTGCCGAAATGCGGGTTGGTCTTCGACAAATCCGCGTAGATCTCATTCGCGGCCTTGTAGCACGTCTCCAGAACTTCCTGCGGGAAGGGTTTCAGGATCGCGCCAGATGCAAGCAGACGCTTGAGCGCGGCCGGATTGACGGCGTCGTACTTGCCCGTCACCCATGCGAACTGCTCGTGCGACGCAGCGGTGATCGCGGCCTGGTAGTGCTTCGGCAGCTCGTTCCACTTCGGCATATTGATGATGTTGTGGCCCTGACCGGTGCCTTCCCACCAGCCGGGATAGTAGTAGTACTTTGCGACCTTGACGAAGCCGAGCTTCTCGTCGTCATAGGGACCGACCCACTCGGCCGCATCGATGGTGCCTTTTTCCAGCGACGGATAGATGTCGCCCGCCGCGATCTGCTGCGGCACGCCGCCGACCTTCGCAATGATGGTGCCGGCAAATCCGCCGACACGGAATTTCAGGCCTTTCATATCTTCGGTCGACTTGATCTCCTTGCGGAACCAGCCGCCCATCTGCGCGCCGGTCGATCCGGTGGGAACGCCGTGGCAGTTATATTCCTTGAGCAGATCGTTGATCATGGCCATGCCGCCATCGAACAGCATCCACGACATGTGCTGGCGCGTATTGAGACCGAACGGCAGCGAGGTGCCGAACGTAAACGCCGGGTTCTTGCCCCAGTAGTAATAGAGCGCGGTGTTGCCGATCTCGACCGTGCCGTTCTGCACGGCGTCCAGAACCTGCAATCCACCGACGATTTCGCCGGCAGCGAAAGGCTGGATCTGGAATTTGTTGTCGGTGATTTCAGCAATGCGTTTGCAGAACACCTCGACGCCGCCGTAAAGCGTATCGAGCGACTTCGGCCAGCTCGCCGCCATACGCCATTTGATCTCGGGGAGTGACTGCGCGATCGCGGGCGCAGCGACACCGGCAGTTGCAGCAAGTCCAACACCTGCTGTCTTTAGAAAATCACGACGTTTCATGCGTTTCCCTCCACATTTTGTGTGTGTATTTGCCGATTCATCGACGAGGAAATGTTTCTTGAATGCCGTTTCTTGATCGCCGATATCCGACGTTGATATTGGTAGTTGCACCTCAGATCTTGGAATCCTGACCGATGGCAGCATGACCAGTCGGTCTTGGGGAATCAAGGGCATGCCTTCATCACATGAAAGAACGCAGTTGCGAGACGAAGCCGGGTGCCCGCCCTCCTGGCTGCTGGCCCCAAATACGAGCGGCCACAGGGCTGAAGGCAAAATGCTGCGGCTGCACATGCGCTAATTGCCCACGAAACAGTCAGTAGCAGCCGCTGGATGGCACCTGGCATGATGGGCCGGGGGCGCCAGACAACCGAAACAATCGGCGAACTGTCGCGTTATCCATCGAGTTGGATTTAACGCATGCAAGGCCTCGCCCTCCTTTCGGCGGAACAAGGCGATGGCACGGTGAGATGGAATAGGGATCGCTATGACACTTGAAATGCAGGCTGACGTGAATAGCCGGGAAACAGCCGGGCTGATCGGAAGCGACAAGGTCGAAGGTACCGCGGTTTACTCGGCCGAAGGAGAACGGATCGGAGCGATCGAGCGCGTCATGATCGAAAAGATCGGTGGCAAGGTCGCGTACGCCGTGCTGAGCTTCGGAGGCTTCCTGGGTATCGGCGACGATCACTATCCGCTGCCGTGGCCGGCGCTGAAGTACAATACCGAACTCGGCGGTTATCAGACATTGATCCCGATCGGGAAAATCGAAGGCGCGCCGAAATATGCGCGCAATACCGATTGGAACTGGGACGACTCCGATCGCGGACGCAAGATCGACGACTATTACGGTGTGCCCTTCCCGGCTTAATGACGGCCGCAAACTCAGTGCGGCTGGAGGCTTTGCGGGTTATCGGGCGCAAGATTTCGTGGAGTCCTCTCATCCAGGGCATCGCGCATGATCGCACGCGCGATAACCGGAATAATCACCAGACTGCAGAACGGCGACAGCAGCATTCCGCCGACGATGACACACGCCAGCGGCTGCTGAACCTGCGAGCCGATACCGGTTGACAGCGCCGCCGGCACCAGGCCGATACATGCGGAAAGCCCGGTCATGAATATCTGACGCATCCGCGTTTCGCCGGCGGAGATGATCGCCTGCTCGGTGCTCATGCCGTGCTCTTCAAAATTCTTGCGGATATAGGACACCAGCAGAATTCCATCCATCGCCGACACGCCAAACAGCGAGATGAAGCCGACAGCTGCCGATACACTGAAGTTCAGGCCGCCGAGATAAAGTCCCCATATGCCGCCGGCGACGGCGAACGGAATGCCTGACAGAGCCAGCAAACTGTCGCGCACCGAATTGAACAGGCTGTACAGCAGCATCACGATCAGCACGAGGCTGAGCGGGACGATCACCAGCAATCGCTGCTTGGCTTCCTGCAGCGCGCCAAATTCGCCGGACCATTCGAGGCTGTAGCCCTGCGGAATTTTGACGTTCTTGCTGATCGTGCTTTGTGCCTCGGCCACGGTCGAACCGAGATCGCGGTCGCGCACGCTATACTTCAGCGGTATGAAGCGCTGGCTGTTTTCACGGTAGATGTAGGCCGCACCCGGCTCGAGTTTCACCTCACCGAGATCGCCCAGCGGAATATAGGCTGGCGGTGACTTGCCGTCAGAGCTCGGCAGCGCCACCGGTATGGCGCGAATAGAATCGACGTTCTGACGATATTCGGGAGCGAAGCGGATCGTCAGCGCGAAGTTCTTCTCGCCTTCATAGACGCGGGAGACTTCTTGCCCGCCGATCGCGGCCTGCACCACCGCATTGATGTCGCCGACCGAGAATCCGTATCGCGCCGCTGTTTCTCGGCTGATCTTGATGATGAGATTGGGTTGCCCAAGGAGATTGAAGGCTGCGGGATCACGCACGCCTTCGACCTTGCCGATCTCGGTCTTGACGGACTTCGAGAGCCTCTCGAGTTCCGCCAGATCACGGCCGAAAATCTTGATCGAGTTCTCGCCCTTCACGCCGGAAACGGCTTCCTCGATGTTATCCTGAATGTACTGCGAAAAATTGAAATCAACGCCGACGAATTCGCGATTGAGGCGATCGCTCAATTCCTTGACGAGAATGTCTTTCGTTAGCCCGCCCGGCCATTGATTGGTGGGCTTGAGCGGCACAAAGAACTCAGCAAGGAAAGAGCCATCCGGGTCTGTCCCTTCTTCACCGCGCCCCTGTTCGGACACGACGGTCTGCACGGGAGGATAGCTGCGGATTACGTCGCGAATCCGCGCGACCGTATCCTTGCCGGCGTCGAGCGCGATGGTCGGCGGCATCACCGCACGGATCCACATGTTGCCTTCTTCCAGCTTCGGCAAGAACTCAGTGCCGAGGCGGCTGGCGCCCAGAATCGTCAGCGCCAGAAAGACGCCGGCGATCGCCATCGAGAGCCGATAGGATTTCACCGCGCGGGGAAGCACGGCCTGGTAACCTTTTCGCAGCCAACGCACGAAGAACGTCTCGACTTCCGCGACCCGCGCCGGCAGCAGCACGGCGGCCATGACCGGTGTCACGGTGAATGTCGCGATCACCGCACCGAGCAGAGCATACGCATAGGTGCGCGCCATCGGACCGAAGATCTGTCCTTCGACGCCCTGCATGGTGAACAGCGGCAGGAACGCAGCAATCGTGATAATCACCGAGAAAAAGATGGCCTTGTCGACCTCGACCGCCGCGGTGAGAATCCGATGCAGCCGATCCGAGAAGCGAGGCTTATCGCCCGGCCTCGTGTGTGGATCGTAATGCGCCAGATGGCGGAAAATGTTCTCCACCATGATCACCGTGCCATCGACGATGATGCCGAGGTCGATCGCACCCACCGATAACAGATTCGCCGATTCTCCCCGCGCAACCGTGATCATCACCGCGAGCAGCAACGCGACCGGGATGGTCGCCGCGACGATGATTGCGCAGCGCAGATTGCCGAGGAACACCCACTGGATCAGGAAAATCAGCGCGATACCGAACAGCAGATTATGCAACACGGTATCGATCGTAATCGCGACCAGATCGCCGCGATCGTAGTATGGTTCGATCTTGACGCCCTCCGGCAGCGTGCCGTCGGAATTCATCCGCTGGACCGCGGCGCGTACGCGCTGCACGACTTCCATCGTCCGTTCCAGCTTTTGCATCAGCACGATGCCGGTCACGGTGTCGGTCACTCCATCGCGGCCGGACATACCGATGCGCGGCTTGAAACCGATCTGAACGTGCGCCACGTCAGACAGCAGGATGGGCACGCCGCCCTGCTGGGTCAGAACGATGTTTCCAATATCATCCAGCGAGGTAATGACACCGATACCGCGGACGTTGGCCGACTGCTCGCCGATGGCGATGGTGCGGCCGCCGACATTGGAGTTGCTGGTGGTGATCGCAGCCACGATCTGCGGCAACGTCAGCCCGTAAGACATCATCCGGTTCGAATCGACCTCGACCTGATACTCTTTCGTATTGCCGCCCAGCACCGCCACATCAGCCACGCCGGACACGATCCGCAGCTTCCGCTCGACAACCCAGTCCTGCAGGGTTTTCAGCTCCATCACGTCCATGCCGGGCGGACCGGTGAGCTGATAGCGGAAGATTTCACTGATGCCGCCGGCGGGCGAAATCACCGGCTGCACGCCGGCCGGAAGCTGTGCGTCCTTTAACCGGTTGATCGTCTGTTGCCGGACGAAATGATAGTCGCGCCCATACTCGAATTGCAGCCGCACGAAGCCGAGTGCAAACACCGTGTTCGATCGGGTGAACTTCAGCCCGGGCGTGCTGGAAACGGCGATCTCGATCGGGGTCGTGACATATCGCTCGACTTCTTCAGGCGACTGGCCCGGCCACTGGGCGATGACTTCGATGATCGGCGGTGCCGGATCAGGATAGGCCTCGATGTTCAGCGAGTAAAACGCGGCCGCGCCCGCGCCGATGAACGCCAGGAACGCGATCAGGACCAGCGAGCGCCGCGCCAGACAAAATCCGATGAGACCGCGCATCATTTCAAGGCGCGCCCGTTACTTTACTTCGTTGTCGACAAAGATTGCGCCACGGCCGACGACGCGTTCGCCCGGCTTCAACCCCGCCGTGACCTGCACCTGCCCGTTGACCTCGCCGCCAAGCTGAACCCGGCGCCGCTCGAATATTTTCGGCTCGGATTCCACCCAGACGCTTGCCGTATCACCTTCGCGAATGATCGATGTCACCGGGACCATCGGTTTCGCAATTGGCTCGCCGGTCGCAATTCTGAACGTCGCAAACATTTCAGCCTTGAGGATGCGGCTGGAATTGCTGATCTCGGAACGAACGACGATGCGGCGGGTCTGCTGATCCGATGAAGCGCCGATGCTGCTGACGCGCGCCGTAAAGACCTTGTCCGGGAAGGCGCTGACCTTGACCTCAAGCTCTTGCCCCACACGAACATAAGCGATGTCGCTTTCCGGCACAAAAGCCTTGAGCCACATCACTGACAGATCCGAGACAGAGAAGAGAGGTTCGCCCGCGTCGGCGCGAATGAACTGGCCGGGTCCGATTTTGCGATTGACCACGGTGCCATCGATCGGTGCATTGATCGTAATCAGCGGATTGATGGCACGCTCTTTCTCCAGCCGCTCGATCTCCTGACCGTCGCGCCCGATAATCACTCGCAGACGATTGCGTGCCGCCGACACCGCACCCTGCGCGGTTCCAAGATCGGACTCCGCCGCTGCATTGTCGTTTTTGGCCTGATCCACATCCCGCACCGCTGTTGCTTTGTCGCTCAATAACGAGAGCTGGCGATCGAGCGTGCGCTTGGTCAGGTTGAACTGCGACTTGGCTTTTTCGTGAGCTTGCAAGGCCGCGATGAAATCGGTTTGCGCCTGCACGACTTCAGGGCTGTCGATCTCGAACAACGGATCGCCACGGCGAACATCCTCGCCAACTTTCTTTAACAGGCGCGTCACGCGTCCCGAGAACGGCGACAGCACGGCGGTGCTGGCATCTTCGTTGAAGGCAATCTGTCCGATGGCGGATCGCGTCAGCGTGAAAGTCTTCACACTGGCGGGGATCACTTCGAGCTGCCGCATCTGGTCGTTGGTAACTGTCACCCGGCCAACCGTGACGCCTTCGTTATCGACGGCAGAAGCCGGACCGGCGTGCAACGCCAGACCTGCGATCGCCGCAGCGGCGAGCCGCGTAATCCTTTGCAACCGGCGGCGTTGATTGACTGGGTCTAAAATGATCGTCATTGCGGCGTTTCCCGGGGAATTTCATTTTTTGCTTGAAGAGTTGTGGCTGCGGCCTCTGCAGGGATCACTTCAACCCTGTTCCACCAGCCACCACCCAGTGCCTGGAACAGCGCGACCGTGTCGGACAGCCGCGCCGCCTGCGCCTGAACACGGGCGAGCGATGCCTGGAGGTAAGCCTGTTGAGCCGTCAGCAGGATCGAGATCGTGAACTGACCGCGCTCGATCTGCGCACGTGCGAGTTCAATGCTGCGGTTCGCCGATGTCTCGGCGGCAGTGGCGGCAGCAAGAGCGCGCTCGTCGGCCTGCAGAGCACGAAGCACGTCCGCGACGTTCTGGAACGAGGCCAGAACCGCGCTCTTGTAGAGCGCCAGCGCTTGTTCCGTTGCCGCTTCGGCCGCGCGCTGCCTGGATTCCTTTGCTCCGGCATCGAACACCGTTTGTGCGACGCTGCCCGCGACCAGAAACGCCGCGGTCTGTGGCGTGAACAGATTTGCCAGCGTCGATGCGCTGCTGCCGATATTTCCTGTGAGATTGAACTGTGGCAGGCGGTTGGCAATTGCGACGCCGATCTGCGCATTGACCGAACGCAGGTTGGCTTCAGCTGCGCGGACATCGGGCCGTTGACGGATCAAGTCGCCGGGCAGGCTGACCGGCACCGGCCGCGGAATGCGGAACGAGCCGAGTTGAAAGGTTTCCGCAACACCGTCTCCCGGCAAGCGGCCAGTCAGATAGGCGAGCAAATTGCGTTGCTGCGCCAATTGCTTCTCAAGCACAGGCAACAACAGACGCGCTTGCGCAACGGCCGTCTCCTGCGCAACCACGTCAGGCAATGCGATCTGCCCGCGATCGTACTGGATTCTCAGAGTGCCGAGAGACTGGTTCTGAATGTCGATCAGCCGGCGGGTCGCCGCGATCTGTCCGCGCAGCGATGCCTCCTGAATGGCGGCAAGCGCGATGTTCGCCGACAGGGTCAGGAATACGCCCTCGCGCTGGAAGGCCTGAACTTCTGCAAGCGCCTCGGTCGATTCGATCTGACGCCGGGTGCCGCCAAAGACATCCGGAACGAACGCGACGCTGACCTGCGCGGTGTTGACGCTATAGATGCTTTGTCCACTTGCAGAGTTGGCGCTCAGCACCTGCGTCGGATCTTGCCTCCGGTATCCATCGAAGCCTGCCGTGATGACCGGAAATAGCGCAGCGCGCTGGGTCGTGACGTTAGCCTGCGCAACACGCAGCGCAGCTTCCGCCGCTTGCAGGTCGGTGTTGCGCTCGAGCCCATCGTCGATCAGCTTGCTCAGGTTCGGCGAACGAAAGCGATCCCACCATCGGCCAGGCACATCGGGGCGCGCTGTGAGGACTTGTCCGGGAATATAGCCCTGCGCGAAAGGAGCATCGGGCGATTTGAAATCCGGTCCGAGAGTGCACGCGTTGAGGAGCGGCGCGGACAACATCACGCAGCACGCGGCAAGCTGTCGTGGCCACGCACGATAGCGGCGAGTTTTCGGCTGAAAGCCAAAAGCGTTGCTCCGATCAGGATGTGACATCAGTTCAGGCGACCCGGCAGCCGGACGAACAGTTGACCGGATCCCTCTTGGCGCCGCCTCAACTCAGTCCTCAATCAGCAAGCTGCATGCCAGAGCGCCGATGCGGATGAAAGAGATTTCGCTGCAATATCAGAAATTTACATGAAGATTGTTGCTGAACGATCAAGCGACTGGCGGCTTTCCGCCACTGGACTCATTTTCGTTGGCGGACTTCTGCTCATCGGCGTCGGCATAGCGCTTTCGGTCGAGACCGAACCGCGCCATCTTATCGGTTAGTGTGCGCCGCGGGATACCGAGTTTTTCGATCACGACGTGGATACGCCCGCCCGACTCCATCAGGCATTGCTCGATGGTCGCCTTCTCAAACGCATCGACCTGATCCGCAAGCGTTTGAGACTGCATTGCTTCAACTTGCGCGCTCGCGGTGCGATGAAGACCAAGCGCATAACGCTCCGCCGCATTGCGCAACTCGCGGATGTTTCCCGGCCAATCGTGACGAACCAGCTTGTCCGACATGGCCGCCGACGGCGAACGAACGTCGCGCTGATGGGCCTTGGCTGCAAAAGCCGCGAAGTAATCGAACAGCAGAAGGATATCGTCGCGGCGCTGGCGCAGCGGAGGCACAACGATTTCGGCAACGCAGAGCCGGTAATACAAATCCGGCCGGAAGCGATTGTGCGTCTGCGCTTCCTTCAGATCGATCTTGCTCGCCGCGATGGGCCGGAAATCCACAGCGATGCTTTGGTTCGAACCGAGACGTTCGATCTGCCGTTCCTGCAAGGCACGCAAAAGCTTTCCCTGCATGGCGAGCGGCATGCTGTCGATCTCATCGAGAAACAGCGTTCCGCCGCTTGCATGCTCGATACGGCCGGGCCTTGTTTTCAACGCCCCCGTAAATGCTCCAGCGTCGTGTCCGAAAAACTCGCTCTCGGCCATGGTCTCGGGAATCGCCGCGCAGTTGATCGCGACATAGTTGCCTTTGCTGCGGCGGCCAAGATCATGAAGGCTACGCGCGACCAGATCCTTGCCCGCGCCAGTCTCACCGTAAATCACGACACTCACATCGGTTGCGGCGAGTTCGGCGACCTGTGTCCGTAACGTCTCGGCGGCACGTGATACGCCAATGATACGCGATCCGAGTTGCGGCTCGATCGTCGTCCTGCGAAGACGCCGGTTATCGAGAATCAGCCGCCGCTTTTCGCTGGCGCGGCGAACGATATCGAGAAACCGTTCCGGTTCGAATGGCTTCTCGACAAAGTCATATGCGCCGAGACGCATCGCCTCGACCGCGATCTGGATATCGCCATGACCGGTAATCATCACAACCGGTAGGTCCGGGTCGATCTCCTGAGCGTAGCTCAGCAGCGCCATCCCATCGACGCCTTCCATCTTCAGATCGGTGACGACGATTCCGGTGTAGTCGGATGTGATAACACCCATCGCCGGTTTCGCATGGCCGTGCGTTTCCACCTCAAAGCCGGCAAGGTCGAGCCATTGCCCGATCGCCTCGCGCATCGGCGCTTCGTCATCGACAAGCAAGACGCGATTGCGGTCAGACATACTACGGTCAGACATATTGCGGTCAGACATGCAGCATCGCGCTTTCCGGATGATACCTCGGCAGCTCGATGATCATTTCGGCTCCGCCCCCGATCCGGTTGATGGCGCGGATTTCGCCACCGAAGTCGCGCACAATGCCGTAGGAAATCGACAGGCCAAGCCCCAGCCCTTTCCCGATCGCTTTCGTCGTAAAGAACGGATCGAAAATCTGGTCGATGTGCTCCTGCGCGATTCCGGCACCATTGTCGGACACGCTGATCTTCACCATCGTGCCAGCCACGGCCACTTCCAGCCGCACCGCCGGGTTATCGGCTTCGGCAACTGCCTGAAGCGCGTTCTGAAGCAGGTTCACGATGACCTGCTCCAGTTGAACAGCGTAACCCTTGACGAAGACATTGCGCGGAACGTCGATCTCGACCGTGACACCGGCGAGACGGAGCTGGCTTTCCATCAGCAGCATCGAGCCATGGATGGCGCGATCGACATCGACGATCTCCGGTTTGCCAGGCTCGCTCTTGCGGGCAAACGTCTTGAGGTGGGACGTGATGTTGGCCATCCGCTCCGCCAGCCCGCTGATCAGATCGAGATTTGCGCCGACTTTTGCCGAGTCGCTGCGTTCTGAAAAGACCTTCGTGCTGGCGACGAACGTCCGGATCGCGGCCAGCGGCTGATTGATCTCATGGGCGATCGCCGCGGACATCTGACCAAGAGCTGCGAGCTTTCCTGCCTGCACCAGCGAGTTCTGGGTATTGCGCAGCCGTGTTTCGGTACGCTTGCGCTCGTCGACCTCGGAATGCAGCGCGGCGTTGGCTGCCCTGAGTTCCTGCGTGCGATTGGCGACCTCGGTAGACAGTTTGGCTCCCGCTTTTTGCGCGGCAACGAGCGCCTGCTGGCGCTGACGCAGATAAAACAGCCCGGACACTGCAAGGATCGAGATCGCCGCACCGATGATCCCGCCGTCCCGCTGGTCGGTTGCAACCGTCGTCAGGTCGGAGAGGCGATGAACTGTCCAGCCGTATTCGGGGACACGCATCGGCTGATAAAGATACGTGTTGGTATCGTCTGGTGTTTGAATGCGGACGATCTGGCTGCCTTGATGCTCTTCGAGCACCTTGAAATCAATCGCTTGAGCGGTATCGACGCCGCTCTCGACTGCCGAACCGTTGCGCCTCGCGGTATCCGGCGCGATGCCGAGTATCCGGTTGCGCAACGACGGATCGCTCGACAGGAACACCTTGCCCTGCGCATCGGTCACGAGAACACGCTCGCCTGCTCGCTCCCAGTCCGCTTCGATCTGGTCGAACTCGATCCGCACGACCGCAATTCCGAGGATCGGCGACTCACCGATGGCATTTGCAACGTAGTAACGCGCACGGTCGCTGCCCGGCTCCACGCCGAGGAAAGCGCTCCGCCCTGAAGCCATCGCGCTGCGGAAGTATGGCCGGTCGCTCAGATCGCGGCCAAGCAGCGAACCGGGCGCGCCGGCATCGTCGGTTGCGAAAACCTTGCCGGACGGCGCGATCACGTAAAGCGCACGGGTATCGGCCTCGCGGCTGACCCGCTTGAGCTTGCCGTTCAGGCGATCGCGCAGCGTGACATCCGACGATTCCGCGAGCGCACGCAGGACGTCGGGATCGACCGAGAGAACGAACGGGAGATGGTCCTGCCGGCTGATCTCCGCCCGCATCGCGTTGGCGACCAGCTCGATGCGGGGTTTGTTGAGCGCCTGAAGCGCGCGCAAGCCGCTTTCGCGCCAGAAGCTTTGCGCAAGAAATGTGACGGCACCTACGAGACCAAGCGATGCGCCGACAAGGACGATGGATTTCGTGCGGGTTCTCATCTGCCGTTCAAGACACCGGGATGGAGCACCGTAAGATACCCCTCAATCGCTTCCCGTTCCAGTCAGAAGGCGGGTCAGCATAACCTCCAACGCAAACAGGTCTCAATTGCGATGCGCTACAGCGGCCGCCGCTCCAGTGCAGCCACATAACCGCGATTCCAGGTCGGCGTGATCCAGACCTCGTTCATGGTCACGTTTGGCGGCAGGCAGGCGATGTAGCGGATCAGGTCGCCGCAATCCTCCGGCCGCAGCATGCGTGCGAGGTCCTTGTCTGACAGCGGATTGGGCCGGTTTTTCAGAATTGGCGTATTCACCTCACCCGGACAGACCACGGTGCTGCGAATGCCGTTGATACATTCCTCGACATTGATGCTGTGGCTCATGGCAACGACCGCGTGCTTGCTCGCAATATAACCCGGTCCGGCGAGCGGACTGACGTTCCGGCCGGACATCGACGACGTATGGATCATCTGCCCGCCACCCTGGGAGCGCATCATGGGCAGCACCGCCCGCGCGCAATAGAACGCCGATGTCAGATTGCCGTGCACGAGTTTGTCCACACCCTCCGCGCTGATCTGCTTCCAGCTCCGCTCGGCGATATTGACGCCGGCATTGTTGACGAGAAGATCGAGCCGGGAGAATTTTGCGGCGATACGTTGAACGATGCCGTCCACCGCCGCAGCGTCGGTGAGATCCGCCGCCTCGACGCTCGCCTTGCCGCCGCTCTTCGTAATACGATCCGCGAGTTCTTTCAGCGGCTGCTCGCGGCGGCCGGTCAGAACCAATGTTGCCCCTTCTTCGGCAATCGCCAGCGCGGCGGCCTCGCCGATGCCACTTCCCGCGCCTGTGACCCAGGCGACTTTTCCATCGAGCTTGCCCATGGCCAGCGTCCTCTTCTCTGCGATTTTTTTAGCTGTTCGGGCCGCGATCCATGCCGATCGGCTGCCAGCGGCGCAGCGAGGTTTTTTGCAACACGGTCGGGTTGACGCAACTCATCGGCCAGAGCCCCGACAACACCAGCGAGAGTTCATAACCGACGCGCCGCTTGCGCGCTTCATCGAACCGGGCGGATGCGGACGCATTGTGCGGAGACAGCGTGACGTTCTCCATGCCGAGCAGCGGATTGTTGTGCGACGGCGGCTCCTTCTCCAGCACGTCCAGCGCGGCATGGGCAATCCAGCCTTCCTGCAGCGCCTTGATCAGCCCCTCTTCGTCGACCGTCGTTCCACGTCCGGTGTTGATGAAGATCGCTGACGGTTTCATCTGGCGGAAATGGCTTTCGCCGAGCATGTGAAACACTTCCGGGCGCGCGGGCGCATGCATCGAGACGAAGTCGGATTGCGACAGCACTTCCGACAACGTCGCGGGCAACACGCCGTGATCCGAGATCACCGTCTCGTCAATAAACGGATCGAACGCCATCATGCGCAAACCAAATGGCGCCGCACGTTTCGCAACCAGCCGCGCAACGCGCCCGAACGAGACGAAGCCGAGGGTCTGCCCTGCGAGCCTTGGAATTTTCAGCAGCGCCGGCCGTCCCTCGGACCAGCGCCCTTCCCTCACCATCCGATCCTGTATGACGAGGCGGCGAAACCCGGCCAGAAGCAGCGCCATCGCGTGATCGGCGACTTCTTCGATGAACGTGTCCGGAATGTTGGTCACCGGAATGCCGCGTGCGCTGGCCGCCTTCACGTCCACGCTGTCGACGCCGACGCTGCCGAGAGAGATGACCTTGCAGTTCTCAAGGCTGTCGATGATGGCCTTCGACATTCGAATGCCTTTGGCGTAGATCGCATCGGCGGTCCGTGCAGCAGCGATGAACCCCGCCTCGTCGGTCGGTGCTTCGACAATCTCCGCATCGATCGGAGCGAGCGCCTCGCTCTCCAATCCGTAGCCTCCGCCTGCGGTCGTGGAGCTGCCTCCCTTCGGCGTGACCACCTTGAACTTCGCCATCGCTGGTGTCTCCCGTTTGCCGCAGCGTTTGATCCCGGCCGCTGGCTTATTGTTGGAACGTGCACTTGTTGGAACGTACACGTCTTGTCGAAACAACCCTCGATGACGATGACTCAACGTCAATTCGCGGGGTCACACCTTTGCAGCCTATGAAAAGAAGTAGCTGAACGGCAAGAGCAATCGGCCCGCTTGACAGACCGCCGGACAATCTGTCCGGTGAGCGCAATCAATATCCTGAACAAGGAAGCCGCATGTCCGCACCGAGCCTCATCATCAGCCCGCCTGCCAAAATCACGGTCATCGGACTGGGCAATATGGGACGGCCGATGTCGGCGTGTCTCACCCGCGCGGGCTATGACGTGACCGGCTTCGATATGTCGGACGCCGCTCGCGATCGTTATGTGGCGGATGGCGGAAAAGCAGCCGCGACGGCGGAGGCAGCCGTGGCGGCGGCGGCGGCAGTCATCACGTTGCTGCCCGACGGCAAGATCGTCCGCGCCGCGCTCGAGAGCATCAAAGCGCATCTCAAGCCCGGCACCGTCATCATCGATATGAGCTCGTCAGCACCGCTCGGCACCAAGGCGCTCGGCGAAGAGCTGATCGCGGCGGGATTCGAATTCATCGATGCGCCGGTGTCCGGCGGCGTGAAGCGCGCCATCGATGGAACACTGGCGATCATGGCCGGCGGCGCACGCTCGACCATCGACCGCGCCGATTCTGTGCTGGCGGCGATGGGCAAGTCGGTGTTTCGCACCGGCCCGCTCGGCTCCGGTCATGCCGCGAAGGCGCTGAACAACTATGTCTCGGCAGCAGGATTGGCAGCGGCCGTCGAAGCCGTGGCGATTGCCGAAAAGTTCGGACTGGAACCAAACGTGCTGGTGGACGTGCTGAACGCATCGACCGGCCGAAATAATTCGACCGAGAACAAACTCAAGCAGTTCGTGATCGCCAACAGCTTCACCTCCGGCTTCTCGATGGCGCTGATGGCGAAAGATATCCGCACCGCCGACGATCTTGCGCACGAGATCGGCGTCCCAGCGCCATTGGCGGATCAGGTCGCCGGACTATGGGATGCAGCGCTGAAGGCATTGGGCAAGGATGCCGATCACACAGAGATCGGAAAGTATCTGACCGGGAAGCGCCAGGGCTAAGAAGCTGATACGCGATCGCGTCAGTTGGCCTTCTTGCCGTCCTTGCCGAACTGCTTGAGAAACGCCGTCAGGTCCTTGATCTCCTGCTCGTTCTTGATGCCGGCAAAGACCATCTTGGTTCCGGGGATTTTTCCCTTCGGGTCCTTGATGTAGTCGGTAAACACAGCCTCGTCCCACAACAGAGCGGCGTTCTTGTTGGCCTCGGAATAGCTGTATCCTTCGACCGTGCCTGACTTGCGTCCGAACAATCCGTTGAGGATCGGACCCACGGTGTTCTTCGCCGTCTCACCGACCTGATGACAGGCGCGGCATTTGTTGAAAGACTTCTCACCAGCGGCCGCATCCTGAGCCATCGCAGAACAAGACATCGCAGTCAGCGCAACCGCACCAAGAACCAGACGAACGATCATGAAGCTAACCTCGTTATCGACTTAACCATCAAAACCGGAAGACGATCTGGCGGCGAACCGCCAGCCATCTCCGGGAACTTCAGAGCCCTCAAGTAAAAATATCAGCGGAAATTCCTGCGTACCACGCCATGTTCTCCGCCTGCGACTGTTTGCGGACGTCGGGCGTTTCATCGGTTTTGGAAACGAACGTCGAAGAAGCCGTGATCTTGCCGTCCTTTGCCTCATAGGCGCCGCCGACCTTCACGCAATCGTCGGTCTCGATCAGGCTCCAGCAGGTATTCGAATAGCGGGCGTCGAATGTGCGTGCGCCCGCCAATTCGCCCCGGATCATCAGCGCGGCAACCTTGGCCTGGCTGTTCGCCGAGAACGCCGACTTCGGCATGTCGCCTGCGATCGATGCATCGCCGAGGATGTAGATATTGGAATCCACCGCCGACTTCATGTTCGTGGGATCGATGGCGCAGAACCCGCTTGCGTTGGCGAGCATCGCATCGCGCGCAATCGCCCCGGCCATCTGCGCCGGGATGACGTTGACGAGTGCTGCATTCTTGTAGGTCTCGAAGCCGGTCACGACCGTCCCGCTCGCGGGATCGACCGACTTCACGCCGTCATGCACCTTGGGGCCGAGCCATTCGACCATGCCCTTGTAGTATTTTTCCCAGCCTTGCTGAAACAACCCCTGCTTCGAGAAGGTCTCCTTGGGATCGATGACGAAGATCTTGCAGCGATCCTTGCCGGCCACCTTCAGGGCGTGCGCCATCATCGACACGCGCTCGTAAGGCCCGGGCGGACAGCGATAGGGATTGGGCGGCGCGATCATCACGATGACACCGCCGTTCTCGACAGCGTCGAGACGCTTTTTCAGCAGCAGGGTTTGCGCGCCCGGCTTCCAGGCATGCGGCATGACTTCTTCGGCCGCTTGCGACCAGCCCGGCACGGAATCGTATTTCAGGTCGATTCCCGGAGACACCACGAGGCGGTCGTAGGCCACGGTCTTGCCACCAGAGAGCGAGACTTCTTTCTTATCGCGATCGATCCTGGTTGCGCTTTCGGACACGACATCAATGCCGTATTTGCTCTTGAGCATGGCATAGTCGTGGACAATCGACGGATAGTCGCGGAAACCGCCGAGATACAGATTGCTGTGGAAGCATGTCTGATACTTGGCGTTGGGCTCGATCAGCGTCACGGCAATTGCACCGCCGCTATCCTTGGCAATGTATTTGGCCGCGGTCGCGCCTCCGGCGCCGCCGCCGATCACCACGACGCGCGGCTTGGCCTGCCCGATAACGGAAGGCGCGCCGAGCATCATGACGCCCGCAAACGATGCCGATGCCGAAATAAAATGCCGACGGCTGATTTTCATTTTCCCCTCCCGTATTTTTTCATTGAACTGGATTGAACCGAGATCGATCAACCGACCTTGAGGTAGGAAAAGCCCTTGGATTGCAGCGCAGCGACGGTCGCAACGCCTGAAGGAACAAAGCTGATAAACGGTGCGTCGTGAACGTGATCCTTGTCCAGCTTGAGCCGCTGGAACGTGATTTCGCACAGATGGACCTTGAGGCCGTTCTTGGACAGATCGGTCACGCGCTCGAAGGCCTTGGCAGGACTGGCCTCATCCTTCCAAGGCGTGCCTTCGAGCGTGTTGAGGAAGAATTTGACGGCCGCGCTGTGAGCGACGATGACCAGTTGCAACTTGAAGGGATCGGCACCGTAGGCCGAATAGTGGTTGGAAATATTGTTCAGCGTTTGCGCAAATCGGGCGCTGTCGCCGTAGTCGCAGTGATAAAGGCAGGCGACGTCGGCTTCTTTTTTCAGGTCGGCCATGGACAGGGCTTTCGGCGCCGCGTGCGCTGCCGATGCCGCGATCAACCCTCCGGCTGCTCCAATCACAATGCTGCGTCGTGTAGTCGAGTCGTTTTGGTTGGTCATGACACCCCTCCGATGCTGTTGAACCTTGTTATCTCAGCTCCCTGAAATAGGTTGCCAGAGCTGCAATATCTTCCGCCTTGAGCCGGCCAGCGATGTTCTGCATCACCGGATTGTCGCGCTCTTTCTCCTTGTAGGATTTCATCACGGCCTCGAACTGGTCTTCCGGCCAGCCAACGATGGGCGGCACACCTTCAATAGCCTTCCCCGTTATCTGATGACAGGTGACGCATTCCGACGACAGATATTGTCCCAATTCACGATCGCCCGCGGAGACGGATTGAACATGGCTGGTGACCAACAACAGCGCCAGCATCAATCCATTCCGGCCAGCCATCAATCCACTTTCGGCCCGGCTTTGCTATCGGGCGTGACATCGACCGATATCGCCCGGCCTGTGACTTTCGGCGCGCTGCGGCAATTCTTCATGCATGGCTCCTTGCCCCAGAACTGCTTTTCCGACGTCTCCCGGTCGTCATCGAAGAACGCCGCCGCATTCGGCATCTTGATGGACGTAAAGTTCTTGTCATTCAATTCGAAATTTCCGTCCTTGACGATATCATTCATGCTGAGGAGATACGCCGTCAAAGCATAAACCTCATCATTCGAAAGCGACTGCGCATTGCCATACGGCATCGCTCGTTTGATGTAATCGAACACTGTCGACAAATCCGGCCAGAACGATCCGACTGTCTTGTCCGGCCGATCCGCCTTCAGCGTATCCAAACCTCCTGCCAGCACCGGCCAGCGGCCAACCCCTTGCCCGAACTCACCATGGCACGCGGCGCATTGCGCCTGAAAAATTTCGTCGCCCTGTTTGACCGAACCCTTGCCCGGCGGAAGTCCTTGTCCGTCGGCGCGAACATCCGTGTCCCAGGCTGCGATCTCTTCGGGCAATGCCACTCGTCCAAGCCCCAGCTTAGGGGGCTTTTTTGCCGTCTCGCGTGCGGCAATTTGCTGCGCCGGACTTTGCAGCGGCAGCAGCACGACGGTGGCCGCGACGATCGCCAGCACCGCGCCGGCAAGGAGCCTAACCGATTTCGACATTTTCGGTCTCTCCGTTTGCGCGAACCAGCCAGGTCTGAATGCCATTGTTATGATAGATCGAATTGACGCCGCGAACCTTGCGTAGCTCGTCCTTGGTCGGCTGGACATATCCGGTCGAATCCATGGCGCGCGACTGGATCATCATCTCCTGCCCGTTCCAATCGAAGTCGACGTAAAAGCGTGTCAGCGATTTATCCAGCACCGGCCCATCGATGCGCGCGGTCTGCCAGTTCTGGCCGCCGTCGATCGACACATCGACGCGCTTGATCGTTCCGCGCCCCGACCATGCAAGGCCGGTCAGTACATTGCGGCCCTTGTGTTTGAGCGGAGCCTGCGGCGATGGATTGGTCACCACCGACTTCGCATCCATGATGAACGTGTGTTTGCGCGACCGGCCGTCGGCCAGCAGATCGGTGTATTTCGAGGT
>JAKFUP010000107.1 GCA_021732625.1 Hyphomicrobiales bacterium | reverse complement strand
CTTTTCGGGGTCATGATCAGTATCCTCCGCGCGGAATCGCGGCCGAGCGGACGATGGCCGGTGACGGCACCGGCACGAAGCTCGGCAACGCATAGATAAACATTTGCGAGGCGTCATAATTCAGGGTGACGACGAACACGTTGGCGTCGCCTGACGACACGGCAGCGGTGACGCCAAGTTTGGCGGGCGTGATCAGCGGATAGGTCGCGGCGTTCGCCGTGACATAATTGCGCGCGAGATTGCCGCGCTCGGTGTCGTTCAAACCCGCGATCGACACCCGCGCCGCTTCAGCCGCGAGCTGCTGCACGCCATGAATCACCGCGAAATACGATCCGAACATGACGATGCCGAACACCATCGCCAGGAATAGCGGCGTCACCAGCGCGAACTCGACGGCGGATGCAGCGCGTGTGCAGCGGGCGAACAGTTTCGGAAAAAATGGCGTGAGCTTTTGCATGATTGCTATTGAGCCATACAACCATTAAGTGCAAATGAATCAATATAACTATTAAAGGTGGTATTTATTTGCGCACCAGGTCCGCATTCCACCGCAGCCCTGTCATGAACTTGCGATGAAAAACGACGCAGGCAACCGCGCAAGTTTGTGCGTATCGGCAAATGCCCGAAGCTGGTAAAGCTGCCTCAGGTTTGATCGAACAATCGTTTCGTCGTTGCTGGAAGTGCGAGCGACGAAGACCCCGCCGGGAGTGCAAAATCATGAACGTGAAGTCCGACATCCGCCCATCCGTCCCCGTGCCGAACGATCTCTCGGCCTACTGGATGCCGTTCACGTCGAACCGGGCGTTCAAGCGCGCGCCGCGCATGGTCGCCGGCGCCAAGGACATGCATTATTTCTCGACCGACGGGCGTTCGCTGATCGATGCGGTGGCGGGCATGTGGTGCACCAATGCCGGCCACGGCCGCGAGACCATTGCCGCCGCGATCCAGAAGCAGGCCGCGACGCTCGATTACGCCTCACCGTTCCAGTTCGGCCATCCGCAGGCGTTTGAACTTGCGAGCCGCATCGCCGAACTCGCCCCCGCCGATATGAACCATGTGTTCTTCTGCAATTCGGGCTCCGAGGCCGTCGATACCGCGCTGAAGATCGCGCTCGCCTATCACCAACTGCACAAGGAAGGCACGCGAACGCGCCTGATCGGCCGCGAGCGCGGCTATCACGGCGTCGGCTTCGGCGGCATTTCGGTCGGCGGCATGATCAACAACCGCAAGGCATTCGGCACGCTGCTCGCCGGAGTCGATCATCTGCCCGCGACCTATGACCGCGACAAGCAGGCCTTCACCAAGGGCGAGCCGGAATATGGCGCGCACTTCGCCGATGAACTCGAGCGCATCGTGGCGCTGCATGGCGCATCGACCATCGCTGCCGTCATCGTCGAGCCGATGGGCGGTTCCACCGGCGTGCTGCCGGCACCGAAGGGCTATCTCAAGCGGCTGCGCGAGATCACCCAGAAGCACGGTATCCTTTTGATCTTCGACGAAGTGATCACCGGCTACGGCCGTCTCGGATTTTCCTTTGCCGCCGAACGCTACGGCGTCACACCGGACATGATTACCTTCGCCAAGGGCATCACCAACGGCGCCGTGCCGATGGGCGGCGTGATCGTCCGCGACAAGGTGCATGACGACTTCATGACCGGGCCGGAGCACGTCATCGAGCTGTTCCACGGCTATACCTATTCGGCGCATCCGCTGGCCTGCGCCGCGGGTATCGCCACCCTGGACATCTACCGCGACGAAAAGCTGTTCGAGCGCGCCCGTGCGCTGGAACCGAAGTTCGCCGAAGCTGTGATGTCGCTGCGCAAGGAACCGAACGTGGTCGACATCCGCACCGTGGGTCTCACGGCGGGCATCGACCTTGCCCCGAACGCCGATGGTGTTGGCAAGCGCGGCTTCGATGTGCTGGGGATCTCGTTCCACGAGCATGACATCATGCTGCGCACCGCCGGCGATACGGTGGTTCTGACGCCGCCGCTGATCATATCCGAGGACCAGATCGGCGAGATCGTGGAGAAAACGGCAAAGACGATCCGCGCTGTGGCTTGATCGGGTTTCCCTGCGCCAAGCCCTGATCTCGCTTTCCGACCTGCAGTGTCGTCCCCGCGAAAGCGGGGACCCATATCCACAGCCGTAGCGTGACGCCCCGGCTGAAACTACAGAGTGACCCGGTATCAGGAATGACATCATCTAGCCAAATGCGCTCGGAGATTATGGGTCCCCGCTTTCGCGGGGACGACAGCAGAGGTCGGCTCGCCGAATCAGCTTCTGTGCTAGGGTGAATCGGTTCGTTCAGAGTCCAGCAGGAGTGGGGACCGGTTGATCCGTATTTCGACGATCTTCATTGCCGTCTGCATGGTGCTGATCGCGGGCTCGCTCGGGCTCGCGCTGTATTCGCTGTTCGGGCTGAACCGGCTTGAATCCGCGATCGTTGCGCTGACTGCGCTGACGTTCCTCATTCTCTACAATGCCGTGTCGATGCGGCTGCGCGACCGCGACGATGTCGGTGGCCAGATCGCCGATCTGTCGCGCGGCACCGCCGATCTCGCCCGCCAGGTCGGCGAATATGGCCGGCGCATTGCAACAATCGAGAACCGGATCGCGACCATCAACAATTCGGGCGCCGACCGCACTCAGGCCGCGTTCGATGAAATCAACGACCTCGGCGCAATCGTGAAGCAGCTCGCGGTGTCGGTCGCCGCGCACGACGATGCGCTGGCTGCCCGCGCGGCGGCACCCGCGCAGACCCAGCAACTCGCCGATCTCGAATGGACCGAGGACGAACGGCAAACTATTATTGTAACCACACCCGCCGCTGAGACTGAGGCGGCTGTGACGCCACCGGCCCGGATCGCGCCTCTGGCCGGAACCTCGGCCACGCCTGTACCGACTGCGGCTGTAAGGGAAGAAAAGATCGTGGTCCCGCAGACCGCGCCAATATCTCCACCCGCAGCCGACATCGTCCCGATCATCCGCAAGGCCATCGAGACCAATCAGATCGAAATCTTCCTGCAGCCGATCGTGACGCTGCCTCAGCGCAAGGTGCGCTTCTACGAGGCAATGTCGCGGGTGCGCGACGACAAGAACCATTTGCTGGCCGGCGCAGATTTCGTCTCCGCGGCCGAGAGCGCGGGGCTGATGGGCCGCATCGATACGGCGGTGCTGTTTCGCTGCGTGCAGGTCCTGCGCCGCCTGATGGTCCGCAGCAAGGACGTGGGTATTTTCTGCAACCTGTCTGCCGCAACGCTGGCCGACAAGGACAGTTTCGGCCAGTGCCTCGATTTCCTCGAGGCCAACCGCGTGCTGGCGCCCTCCTTCATCATCGAATTCAAGCAGAGCCTGTTCCGCAGTCTCGGCCCGGTGCAGAGCGAAAACCTCGCGGCGCTGTCGCAGCGCGGCTTCCGCTTTTCGATGGACAACGTCACCGACCTGCGGATCGATGCCCGCGATCTGGCCGACCGCGGCGTGCGCTATATGAAAGTGCCTGGCGCGCTTTTGCTCGATCCGAAGCAGTCGTCATCCGGCGATATTCATCCCGCTGACTTGTCCGATCTGCTCGGGCGCGCCGGCATCGACCTGATCGCCGAGCGCATCGAGGGCGAACGCGCGGTGGTTGACCTGCTCGACTACGACGTGCGGTTCGGCCAGGGCTTCCTGTTCGCCGAGCCCAAGCCGATCCGGCCCGAAACGACCGCGCCGGTTGCTGACGCAGCCAAATCAGACGCAGCCAAGTCCGCAGCACCGCCTGCCGAGCCGGCGCGCCTCACCGGCAATGCCGCGCTGGTGCGCCGCGCCGCACGACCCAACTAACAATGCATTCGCTGCCGTTCGTCGATCGTCTGCGCGAGACCGCCAGGGGCGCGGACGTCTTGCTGTCCGACATCTGGGGCGTGATCCACAACGGCCTCGAATCCTTTCCGCAAGCCTGCGCCGCGCTGCAGACATTCCGCAAGCAGGGCGGCACGGTGATTCTCATCACCAACGCGCCGCGCCCGGCGGATTCCGTGCAACGGCAACTGCGCAAGCTCAACGTCGCCGACGACACTTATGACGCCATCGTCTCGTCTGGCGATCTGACGCGCGGCTTCGTCGCCGAACGGCGCGGGCAGAAAGTATTCAAGCTCGGCCCGGAGCGCGACGAATCGATCTATCGCGGCCTCGATGCCACCGGCGCACCGCTCGAACAGGCCGATTACATCGTCTGCAGCGGCCCGTTCGATGACGAGATCGAGACGGCGGAAGATTATCGGCCGATGCTGATGCAGGCGCTGGGGCGCAAGCTCACCATGATCTGCGCCAATCCCGACATCGTAGTGGAGCGCGGCGACCGGCTGATCTATTGCGCCGGCGCGATCGCCGAACTCTATCGTGAGCTCGGCGGCGAGGCGATCTTCTGCGGCAAGCCGCACCGGCCGATCTACGATCGCGCCATTGCGCTGGCGTCCGAGAAGCGCGGCACGAAGCTGGCGAATGACAAAATTCTCGCGATCGGCGATTCCGTTCGCACCGACCTCAACGGCGCCAATGCGATGGGGATCGACTGCCTGTTCCTGACCCGCGGCATTCACGCGGAAGAGTTCAAGGACCTCGATACGCTCGACGCAGGCCAGGCCCAAAAGCTGTTCGGCGACGCCAAGCCGCCCCGCGCGCTGATGCATGAATTGATGTGGTGATTTTTATCCCTCGCCCCGTTTACGGGGAGAGGGAAGAGCAGCGCACAGCGCTGCGAAGGGTGAGGGGCAATCGCAAGAGCCCCCTCACCCGGCTCGCCATAGCGCGTCGAAGACGCGCGTGAACGCGCTTATGGCTCGCCGACCTCTCCCCGCAAGCGGGGCGAGGTGAAAAAAAAGCAGAAACAAAAAGGCCGGACTTTCGTCCGGCCTTTGCAACTCAAAAAGATGGATCACCGGGTCAAGCCCGGTGATGACAACGTCCCGCTTACGCCGGAACGTGATCCGGGAACACGGCTTCGATCTTGGTCTTGAGCGTCGCCGCGTTGAACGGCTTGACGATATAATTGTTCACGCCGGCCTTCTTGGCGGCGATCACGTTCTCGGTCTTGGATTCCGCCGTGATCATGATGAAGGGCGTGGTGGCGAGATTGGGATCGGCGCGGACTTCCTTGAGCAGGTCGTAGCCGGTCATCGGCTCCATGTTCCAGTCGGAGATCACGAGACCATATTTCTTGCCGCGCATCTTGTTCAGCGCCGCCGAACCGTCGCTGGCGTCATCGATATTCTCAAAGCCAAGCTGCTTGAGAAGATTCCGGATGATGCGGATCATGGTGTTGTAATCGTCCACCACCAGAACCGACATCGACAAATCGACAGCCATTGCTAACCCCCCAAGAGCTTCTACTCGCTTGCGCCGCGCTGCTGCGCGCCGTGGATGACCGGCTCCCAAAAGCCGTGAACCCGGCCAAATCCCGGGTTTTCCCGGTCGCAGGCCCTTACATCCATCCTCAGGAGTAGCATCTGGCGTTAAACAGCCCGTTAACCGGGCGTCACCAGAGGTGAGGGTTTTGCAGGCAGCAAGGCGACCGGCCTGGCATAAATGGTCCGATCCAGGCGCGCTTGACTTGCACCTTGGGCTCACGCCACCGTCCGCCCCCGCCCTTCACAAGCGGCCCCTTGCGCCCGATTCAACCAGCCACTGCCTCATGACCGCCCGCTTCCAGATCATTCGCGATTCGACCGCCGCCGATGCCATTCCCAAGGGCGCCGTGGTGGCGATGGGCAATTTCGATGGCGTCCATCTCGGCCATCGCGTGGTGATCGCGGCAGCTATGGAAATGGCGCACAAGGCCAAACGTCCGGCGCTGGCAGTGACGTTCGAGCCGCACCCACGGCATTTCTTTAGTCCGAACACGCCTCAGTTTCGGCTCAGCAGCGAGACCGACAAACTCAGACTGCTCGCCGGCATGGGGTTGGACGGCGCGGTGGTGATGGCATTCGACGCCAAACGCGCCGGCACCTCGGCGCAAGACTTCATTAACCATGAATTGACCGGACGCCTCGGCATCAGCGGCATCGCGGTCGGCTACGACTTCCATTTCGGCAAAGGCCGCATGGGAACGCCGAGCCTGCTCGCCGCCGAGGCACCGCGGCTCGGCATCGAGGTCCACATTCAACCGCATGTGGATATTCTCGATCGCCCGGTGTCATCGAGCGCGATCCGAATGGCGCTGACCGAAGGCCAGGTGGCGGACGCCACAGCCATGCTCGGCGAGCCATGGTTCGTCTCGGGCGAGGTGATTCACGGGGAGAAGCGTGGGCGTGATCTGGGCTACCCCACCGCCAATCTGCGGCTCGATCCGCATTGCGGACTGAAGCACGGCATCTACGCGGTTCGAGTCGGGCGCGGAACCGAGCGCTTCGACGGCGTGGCGAGCTTCGGCCGCCGTCCGACATTCGACAACGGCGCGCCGCTGCTCGAAGTGTTCCTGTTCGGCTTCAAGGGCGATCTTTACGGGCAGCGCCTCGACGTGGCCTTTATCGCCTTCCTGCGCCCAGAAATGAAATTCGACGGCGTCGACGCGCTGGTGGCGCAGATGAACGATGACTCGGCCCGGGCCAAGGCGCAGCTCTCGGCCTCGCCGGATGCATTTCCGAAGCTGGGCGAGATTGGGTAGGAGCTGGCGCTATTTTGAGGTGTCGTCCCTGCGAAAGCAGGGACCCATACGCCGAGACGCTGCAAGGATATCCTGCGCCAATTCCCCACAAACCATCGACCACGGTGTCTATGGGTCCCTGCTTTCGCAGGGACGACGATCACCTCTTCCGCACGCGGGGAGAGGTGAAAAGAGGTGCCAAACCGGGTTTCCACTCCGCCCCGAAACACGCTATTCAGCCGCCATGACCGAAAAGCCCAATTCCGCCGCTGCGAAAGCTGACGGCCCAGACTATTCAAAGACCCTCTATTTGCCGCAGACGGAGTTTCCGATGCGCGCCGGCCTGCCGCAGCAGGAGCCGAAGATTCTCGAGCGCTGGAACGCCATCGGGCTCTACGGCCAACTGCGCACGGCGGCGGAAGGCCGCGACAAGTTCGTGCTGCACGACGGCCCGCCCTACGCCAACGGCAACATCCACATCGGGCATGCACTCAACAAGATCCTGAAAGACCTTGTGACCAAGAGCCAGCAGATGCTCGGCTACGATTCCAATTACGTTCCGGGCTGGGACTGTCATGGCCTGCCGATCGAGTGGAAGATCGAGGAAGAAAACTACCGCTCCAAGGGCAAGCAGAAGCCGGATCTCAAGAGCGACGCGGCAGCGATGATCGCGTTCCGTCAGGAGTGCCGCGCCTATGCGACGCACTGGCTCGGCGTGCAGCGCGAGGAATTCAAGCGGCTCGGCATCGTCGGCGACTGGGATCATCCCTACTCGACGATGGCCTACAATGCCGAAGCGCAGATCGCGCGCGAGATCATGAAATTCGCGGCCAACGGCACGCTCTACCGCGGCTCGAAGCCGGTGATGTGGAGCGTCGTGGAAAAAACCGCGCTCGCCGAAGCCGAGGTCGAATACGAGGACTACACGAGCGATCAGGTTTGGGTGAAGTTTCCGGTCCAGGAAGTCGAGCTTTATTTCCACGAACAGGCCACACCGAAAGACAAAGAAGAAAAGCAAAAACTTAAGAATGATCTCCTCGGAAGCTTTGTTGTTATCTGGACCACAACGCCGTGGACGCTCCCCGGAAATCGCGCGATCAGCCTTTCGCTCGACATCGAGTACGGGCTTTACGAAGTAACTGAAGCGCCTTCGGACAATTGGGCAAAGGTTGGAGACAAATACCTATTGGCAGACAAGCTCGCCAAACAGGTGCTTCAACAGGCGAAGGTCACAAACTACACAAGGCTTAAAGACGTAGTTTTCGACGACGGACCTGCCAACCTAGTTTTGACCTGCTCTCATCCTCTAAAGAAGATGGGCGGCTATGACTTCATCGTACCTCTTCTCGACGGAGATCATGTCACCGATGACACCGGTACTGGTTTTGTCCATACAGCACCCGGCCATGGTCGCGAAGACTTCGATGTTTGGACATTCAATTTTCCCAAGGTTCTAGAAAAACTGAATAAGCTCGGGATCGAGACAACTCTCGAGTATCGACTAACCAAAGGTATCCCCTCGACGGTAGATGGCGATGGTCGTCTAACTAAAGATGCGCCGGGCTTTGAGGGCCGCCAAGTCATTACCGATAAAGGCGAAAAAGGTGACGCCAACGAAGCCGTAATCAAGGCGTTGGCCGCCGTCGGCATGATCATCGCCCGCTCGCGGCTGAAGCATCAGTATCCGCATTCGTGGCGCTCGAAGAAGCCAGTGATCTACCGCAACACGCCACAGTGGTTCATCGCGATGGACGAGGATATCAAAGAACTTCGTCGCTTTGTTAGAGCTCGAACTTTAGATCGAGCGTTTGACCCCAGTCGAACCGAGCTTTTTCAGAGCCTTGATGCGAACGAAGTTACTGAAAGGTTTGAATTGGCAGCGAAGCCCGGCGATACGCTGCGTGCCCGCGCCCTGAAAGCCATCGCCGACACGCAATGGGTACCGCCATCGGGGCAGAACCGCATCAACGGCATGATCGCCAACCGCCCAGACTGGGTGGTGTCGCGCCAACGCGCGTGGGGCGTGCCAATAGCAATATTTGTGAACAAGGTCACAAACCAGATAATGGTGGATGAAAGTGTAAATCATCGCATTGTAGAGGCTTTCGCGACTGAGGGTGCAGATGCATGGTTTGCGGTTGGAGCAAAGGAGCGATTTCTCGGACCTGACTTCTTAGACGTAGGTGTTTGGGAAAAAATCGATGACATTCTCGACGTCTGGTTCGATTCCGGCTCGACGCATGCGTTCGTGCTGGAGGACCGGCAGAACTTCCCGTCACTGGGCGCGATCAAGCGCAAGATCGACGGCGGCAAAGACACCGTGATGTATCTCGAAGGTTCGGACCAGCATCGCGGCTGGTTTCATTCCTCGCTGCTGGAAAGCTGTGGTACCCGCGGCCGCGCGCCCTACGACGTGGTGCTGACCCACGGCTTCACGCTCGACGAGCAGGGCCGCAAGATGTCGAAGTCGGTCGGGAACACCGTCGAGCCGCAGAAGGTCATCAAGGATTCCGGCGCGGACATCCTGCGGCTGTGGGTGGCGGCCTCGGATTACTCGGACGATCAGCGCATCGGACCGGAAATTCTGAAAACCATGATCGAGACCTATCGCAAGCTGCGCAACACGGTGCGCTGGATGCTCGGCACGCTGGCGCACTTCAAGCCCGGCGATGCCGTGCCGCATACGGACATGCCGGAGCTTGAGCGGCTGATGCTGCATCGCCTCGCCGAGGTCGATGCAACGGTGCGCACGGCTTACGAGACGTTCGACTACAAGACCGTGGTCGCAACGCTGTCGGCGTTCATGAACACCGAGCTGTCGGCATTCTACTTCGATATCCGCAAGGACACGCTGTATTGCGAAGCGCCGTCGTCGGTGATGCGCAAGGCATCGCTCACGGTGGTCGATATGCTGTGCGACGCGATCCTGAAATGGCTGGCGCCGATCCTGTCATTCACCACCGACGAGGCGTGGCTCACCTATCGCCCCGATGCCGAGCCATCGGTGCATCTCACCACGTTCCCGCAGGGGCTTGGGAAATATCGCGACGATGCGCTGGCTACGAAGTGGGATGCGATCCGCGACGTGCGCCGCGTCGTCACCGGCGCGATCGAGGTTGAGCGTGCGGCAAAACGCATCGGCTCGTCGCTCGAAGCCTCGCCGCTGGTCTACGTGTCCGATCCGGCGCTGTTTGCGATCATGGCGAGCATCGATCTTGCGGAGGTTTGCATCACCTCGAACGCCGAATTGACCAATGCCGACCCACCGGCCGATGCTTTCAAACTGCCGGACGTGGCGAACGTCGCCGTCGTGGTCGAGAAGGCCGTCGGCAAGAAATGCGCGCGCTCGTGGAAAATTCTGCAGACCGTCGGCGACGATCCGCAGTTTCCCGATGTGTCACCGCGTGACGCGGATGCGCTGCGCGAGTGGAAAGCGCTCGGCGTGAGCATCTAGCCAAGATTGTCGTCCCCGCGAACGCGGGGACCCATAGCCACCGGCGTTAGTGTTTCAAAAGAAGAGTCGTTTGTGATCCGCCAGGTACGAAACCAGAAATGGCACGGCGTATGGGTCCCCGCTTTCGCGGGGACGACACTTATTGCCGATCGGGACCGCCAATGACCCCTTCGCTGCGTCCCGGTCTCATCGCGGCAGTGCTGACCGTCGCGCTCGATCAGGCCTCCAAGCTGTGGCTGATCTACGGGTATGAACTCGGCGGACGCGGCATCGTGAAGGTGCTGCCATTCTTCGATCTGGTGCTCGCCTGGAACACCGGCATCAGCTACGGCTGGTTCCAGACCGACAGCACGCTGGGACAGGCGGTGCTGCTGACCATCAAGATCACCGCCGTCGTGGCGTTGGCCATCTGGATGGCGCGGTCGAACACCCGCATCGCGACCATTGGCCTCGGGCTGATCATCGGGGGCGCCATCGGCAACGCCATCGACCGCTTTGCCTATGGCGCGGTGGCCGATTTTGCCTTGCTTCATGCCCAATTCGGGGGGCAAAGGTACAACTGGTACGTGTTTAACCTTGCCGACGTGGCGATTGTTGCCGGGGTCATGGGTCTGCTGTATGACTCGTTCCGGGCTCCAGACGCCGCAAAAGCGCCGTGATCCTTCAGGTATATCCTTGGGTATATCCGCTGGAAATCCAGCAGCTTGTTCCAGTTTTGGAAGTATCGGCTTCGGCAGTAACGGACCAGATCAATGCGCGCCACTGATCGTTTGAACACTCGAAATGCTCCCCGCTCCTCCGGTAGCCGCCGTGTATTGCGGTTAGCGCTGTGCGCCATCGCCGTCTGCACGATCGCCGCCCAGCCGGCCCTCGCCGCCGACGATGACGATGAGCCGGCGGAGACGTTCGAGCAGAGCATTATCCGGAACCTCTTTCGCGGCATTGGCGCGACCAATCTCGACAACGGCGGCATCGATTATCGCGAACGTTCGCCACTGGTGATTCCACCGAAGGTGGAGCTGCGCGCGCCGGAATCACAGCGCAAGATTACGGCACCCAACTGGCCGAAGGATCCCGACGTCGCCGAACGTCAGGCGCGACGCGAGGCTATCCGAAAGAAGGGCGGCTCAACGCGCGACGCATCTGAAGAATCGCGTGATGCATCGCGCATCCTGCTGCCGAGCGAACTCGCAGGCCAGCCGGTGACCCGCAGCGCCAGCCGCGATTCGATTATTCCCGGCGCAACCAACAACGTAAACCCGATCCTGAGCCCCTCCGAGCTCGGCTATACCGGCGGGCTGTTTAACCTGTTCGGCAGCAGCAAGAAGGCGGAAGCCGAGAAATTTACTGGCGAACCGACCCGCGAAAGCCTCACTCAGCCGCCGGTCGGCTATCAGACGCCTTCGCCGAATTATTCCTATAGCTCGGGCGGAGCTGAACAGGACCAGCCCAAGTACCAACCACCCGTCAATCCGGTTCTCGACACCGGCCGCAAATAGCCGCTCGCGCGGAGTGTTGATCGCCCGGATAGTTGATCGCAAAGTGATTTGCGGCGGCGCACCATCCGGTCCAGTATGACGGTACCAGCCGTGACGCGTTTGTTGCTCTTCCGGTTGGCGGCGACCCGAACCGCCATTTTACTGAACCGAACCGGTACCTCATCATGATTTCATTAAATCGTTACGCAACGCTCGCAGGCTCTGCGATCGTGGCAATGTTTATGTTCGTGCCGCTGCGCGAGGTGGCTCACGCGCAGACCGCAGAGGTCCAGCGCCCGGCAACCTTCACGCTCAGTAACGGGATGCAGGTGGTGGTGATCACCGATCGCCGCACGCCGGTGGTCACGCACATGGTCTGGTACAAAGTCGGTTCTGCAGACGAGACACCCGGCAAATCGGGGCTGGCGCATTTCCTCGAACACCTGATGTTCAAGGGCACCGCGAAGAATCCGTCCGGCGCCTTCTCCAAGGCCGTGACGCTGTTCGGCGGCAGCGAAAACGCATTCACATCGACCGACTACACCGGTTACTTCCAGCGCGTCACCAAGGACAAGCTCCCAGTACTGATGGAGATGGAAGCCGATCGCATGACCGGCCTCGTGCTGAAGGATGAGGTCGTGCTGCCCGAACGCGATGTCGTGCTGGAAGAATACAATCAGCGCACCGCCAACAGCCCCGACGCCCGGCTCAGCGAACAGGTGAACGCGGCGATGTATCTCAATCACCCTTACGGCCGGCCTGTGATCGGCTGGAAGCAGGAAATCGAGAAGCTCAACCGCGAGGACGCGCTGGCGTTCTACAAGGTGCATTACGCGCCGAACAATGCGATTCTTGTGATCGCCGGTGACGTATCGGGCGACGAAGTTCGCCCGCTGGCGGAGCGCACCTACGGACAGATTTCTTCTCAACCCGCAATTCCGGCGCGCCGTATACGCCCGCAAGAACCACAGCCCGCCGCATCGCGCACAGTGACACTGGCAGACCGGCGGGTCGAACAACCGAGCGTACGGCGCTCTTATCTCGTGCCGTCGTCGGTCACGGGCGCCCCCGGCGAAAGCGCAGCGCTCCAGGTGCTGGCTAACATCATGGGCGGCGGCACCAGCTCCTATCTCCACCGCACACTGGTGCTCGACAAGCAGATCGCACTGAGCGCGGGGGCCTGGTATTCGGGCCTGTCGCTCGATGCCACGCAATTCGGCATGTCTGCGACCCCAAAGACCGGAGTCGAGTTCGCCCAGATCGAGCAGGTGTTCGACAGCGTGATCGCCGACATCGCCCAGAATGGTGTGCGCGCCGAGGATCTCGAGCGCGTCAAAACTCAATTGATTGCCGATACGATTTACGCCCAGGACAATCAGGCCACGCTGGCGCGCTGGTATGGCTCGGCCTTGACGGTCGGACTCGGCGTCGAAGACGTATTGAGCTGGCCGACTCGCGTTCGCGCGGTCACATCCGACCAGGTTCGCGACGCTGCGCGCACATGGTTTGACAAGAACCGGTCCGTGACCGGTTATCTCATCAAGGACACGGCGCCGCGGCGCGAGGAGAAGCGATCGTGATCGTCATGTCGAACCGTATCCGCGCATTCACTGTCGCACTGTCGGCGACGCTTGCTGCTGTCGCGCTCACAGCCTCGGCGGCAGATGCCGCGGCGAAAATCCAGCGTTACGTATCACCCGGCGGCATCGAGGCGTGGTTCGTGCAGGACGCCACTGTCCCGGTCATCGCCATGGAGTACTCGTTCGACGGCGGCTCATCGCAGGACCCGGCCGACAAGACCGGTGTCGGCAATCTCGTCGCCTCGATGCTTAACGAGGGCGCGGGCGAGCTGGATTCAAAGACCTACCAGGACCGGCTCGACCGCCGCGCCATCAGCCTGAGCTGGAGTGCTGCACGCGATCACTTCCGCGGATCGCTGCGCACGCTGAAAGAAAACGGCGACGAGGCCTTCGGCTTGCTCAAGCTGGCGCTCACAGCGCCGCGTTTCGAGAACGAACCGCTGGAACGCGAACGGGCGCAGGTGATCTCGGGGCTGCGCCGCGAGACCACCAATCCCAATTCGCTGGCTGGCCGCCGCTTCTTCGAGACGCTGTTCGGCAATCATCCCTACGGCCGCAACAGCAGCGGCACGCTGGAGAGCGTTCCCACCATCACCCCGGCCGATCTCAAGCAATACGCCGGGCGCGTGTTCGCCAGGGATACGCTGAAGGTATCCGTGGTCGGCGACATCGAACCCGACGCCCTCGGCAAGTTGCTCGACATGACCTTCGGCACGTTGCCGGCCAAGGGCGATCTCGTGCTGATCCCGAAGATCGAAGCGGCGAAGCCGCCGCAGCGCTCACTGATCGCGCTCGACGTTCCACAGACCGTGGTGATGTTCGGCGGCCCCGGCATTCATCGCGACGACCCGGATTTCATGGCGGCGTTCGTCGCCAACCACATCCTCGGCGGCGGCTCGTTCTCGTCGCGGCTGTATCGCGAAATCCGCGAGAAACGCGGCCTCGCCTATTCGGTCTACGAGCAATTGTTGTGGATGAAGCAGTCGGCGATCTTCACCGGCGCGACCGCGACCCGCGCCGACCGCGCCAACGAGACAGTCGACACCATCACCACCGAAGCGCGGCGGATGGCCGACGAAGGCCCGACGCAGCAGGAACTGGACGACGCGAAATCCTACCTCAAGGGCTCGCAAATGCTGGCACTGGACACCAACTCGAAGATCGCGTCCGCGCTGCTGCTGTTCCAGCTCGACAAGCTCGGCATCGACTATATCGAAAAGCGCAACGCGCTTGTCGATGCCGTGACGCTCGAAGACGTCAAGCGCGTCTCCCGCCGCCTGTGGGGCAACGGGCTTCTTACGGTGATCGTCGGCCGTTCGGCCTGATCCTTTCGAAATCCGACCAAATCGAAAACACCGGCTTTGCAGCCGGTGTTTTCGCGCGCTATGAACATCCTCAATCATCAAACGCGGGAGCCACGTTTGGTCTTCAGAATCCTGTTCGATCAGCACGCCAAAACAATCGTGAAGTCCGCACCCGATCCGGAGCAAGCCATGTCCGTCATCCAGTCGATCGATCATGCACGCCAGGAGGCCATCGGCGCGCACGGTATCGAGCGAGATGCTCTTGAGGCAATGCTCAAGCGCACGGAACCTGCGCTGCAGTGGCTGCGCGGCCGCCACGCCGACGGCGAGCTGCAATTGCTGCGGCTGCCAGCGGAGCGTCGCGATCTCGCCGGCATCGAGCAGGCCGCAGCCGCGTTGCGCCAAGGCGCGACCGATATCGTGTTTCTTGGCACCGGCGGTTCCAGCCTCGGCGCGCAGGCGCTGCTGCAACTCGCCGACTACAACGTGCCCGGCCTCGCGCTGCTGCGTCCCGGCCCTCGTTTGCATTTTCTCGACAACCTCGACCCGCAAACCTACGCCGAACTGCTCGGCAAGCTGCCGCTCGCCACAACCAAGTTTGTTGCCGTGTCGAAGTCCGGCGGCACCGGCGAGACGCTGATGCAGACCATGGCGGCGCTCGATGCCGTCAAGCGTGCGGGGCTTGAAGCGAAGATCCCGTCGTTGTTCATGGGCCTCTCGGAGCCGAGCAAGCCCGGCAAGACCAACGGGCTTCGTGCTTTGCTCGAAAGCTTCAAGGTGCCAATGCTGGAGCACGACACCGGCGTCGGCGGGCGTTTCTCGGTGCTGACCAATGTCGGGCTGCTGCCTGCGGCTGTGGCGGGCCTCGATATAAAACGTATTCGCGAGGGTGCTGCGAAAGCACTGGCCCCGGTGCTTGCCAGCAAGCCCGCAGCCGAGGTGCCGTCAGCGGTCGGCGCAGCGCTGTCGATTGCGCTGGCCGAGCAGAAGGCGAAGCCGATCACGGTGCTGATGTCGTACTCGGACCGGCTCGAGCGTTTTGCCAAATGGTATGTGCAGCTCTGGGCGGAGAGCGTCGGCAAGAACGGCAAGGGCACCACGCCGGTCGCAGCGCTGGGGCCGGTCGATCAGCACAGCCAGTTGCAACTGTTCATCGCGGGTCCACGCGACAAGCTGTTCACCGTCATCACCACCGGGGTGAAGGGCAAAGGCCCGGAGATGCCGGATGACTTGTCGAAGCTGTGCGGCGAGCCAACGCTCGCGGGCAAGACCATCGGCGATCTGGTCGCGGCGCAGGGCCGCGCCACCGCCGAGACGTTGGCGAAGAACGGTTGCCCGGTGCGCACCTTCCATGTCGAGACGCTGGACGAAATTTCGTTGGGCGAGATGCTGATGCATTTCATGCTGGAGACCATCATCGGCGCGCATCTTTTGGGTGTGGATGCCTTCGATCAGCCGGCGGTGGAGGAAGGCAAAATCCTCGCGAAGAAGTACGTGGCGGAGGGGTAAGCGCGCCGCCATGATCCGCATCGGTCCTTTCCTCTCCATCGACGAGAACGACATCGATATCGATTTCGTCCGAGCCTCGGGACCGGGCGGGCAGAACGTCAACAAACTCTCGACCGCAGCCCAACTGCGCTATCCGATCACCAAGGCGATGATGCCGCCAGACGCGGAGGCGCGCCTGACCACACTCGCCGGGCAACGGCTGACCAAGGACGGCGTGATCGTCATCCACGCCCAGCGATTCCGGACGCAGGAGCGCAACAAGGCCGATGCCATCGACCGGCTGATCGAGCTGCTACGCGAGGCCATGATCCGCCCCAAGCCGCGCCGTCCGACACGGCCGACATTGGGCTCCAAACAGCGCCGCCTTGAGGGCAAGAAGCGCCGTTCCGATATCAAAGCGAAACGTGGCAACAGCTTCGACGATTGAGCTGTTTGATTTCGGAAGCGCGGGATAACG
Organism: Hyphomicrobiales bacterium; assembly: GCA_021732625.1. Classification (GTDB taxonomy): domain Bacteria; phylum Pseudomonadota; class Alphaproteobacteria; order Rhizobiales; family Xanthobacteraceae; genus SG-bin9. Next base: position 12,367 of record JAKFUP010000107.1, on the reverse strand, counting down.
AGGACAATCCCGCGCAAAACTTGCGTTCAGAGGCCAAACGACACATTCAATGCGCCGTTGCACCTACAATTGCATGCTCCCGAATCGGCTAAAATACACGCCCATGCCAGTCCGCCAACTCCCGGAAATCATCGTCAACCGCATCGCCGCCGGCGAGGTGGTGGAGCGTCCTGCAAGCGCGGTGAAGGAACTGGTCGAGAATGCGATCGATGCCGGCGCACACCGCATCGACGTCTTCACCGATGGCGGCGGGCGGCGGCGCATCACGATTACCGACGACGGCACGGGCATGACGCGCAGAGACTTGGCGCTCGCGGTCGAGCGCCATGCCACCTCCAAGCTCGACGACGAAGACCTGCTGCGGATTCGCACGCTCGGCTTTCGCGGCGAAGCGCTGCCCTCGATCGGCGCAGTGGCGCGGCTTGGCATCACCACGCGGCACGCCAGCGAACCGCATGCGTGGGCGATGCACGTCGATGCCGGAGCGAAATCGGAAATCGCACCTGCTGCGTTGACGCAAGGCACCCGCGTCGAGGTCGCCGATCTGTTTTATGCGACGCCGGCGCGGCTGAAATTTCTCAAGACCGACCGCACCGAGGGCGAAGCCATTCGCGAGGTCGTGCGCCGCCTCGCCATGGCGCGGCCGGATATCGCCTTTACGCTCGCTGGCGAGGAACGCGCGCCGGTGACCTGGGCCGCGGCATTGCCCGGCGCGCCGGGGCAACTGACGCGGCTCGGCGATATTCTGGGCGCGGAATTTCGCGCCAGCGCCATCGAGGTGCGCTCCGAGCGTGACGGCGTGATTGTCGAAGGCTTCGCCGCTGCGCCCTCGCTGACCCGCGCCAATGCGCTCGGGCAATATCTGTTCGTCAACGGACGGCCGGTGCGCGACAAGCTCATTCTCGGCGCGGTGCGCGCGGCTTACGCCGATTATCTGCCGCGCGATCGCCATCCGGTGGTGGCACTGTTCGTCACGCTGGATTCACAAGAGGTCGATGCCAACGTGCATCCGGCCAAGACCGAGGTGCGGTTTCGCAACGCCGGGCTGGTGCGCGCGCTCATCATCCATGCACTGAAAGAAGGACTGGCGCGCGAGGGCCGCCGCACGGCGGCCAACGGTGGCGGCGCGGTGTTATCGTCGTTTCGACCGAACATTCCACCGCGCGGCGGCTGGGACTGGCGCAATTCGCCGTCATATCCGGCATCCACGTCGGCCACGGCAGAAGCGCGCGATGATTTCGTTCAAGGCTTTTCCGAAGTCGCACAAGCTGATTTCGATGTCGGCGCGCCATCAGCCGATGTTCGCTTCGAACAAGCCCCCGCTCCCGAACAGATCGACAAGCCGCTCGGCGCGGCACGCACACAGATTCACGAGACCTACATCGTGTCGCAGACCCGCGACGGCCTGATCGTGGTGGATCAGCACGCCGCCCACGAGCGCATCGTCTACGAGCGATTGAAAGCGTCGCTCGAGCGCAACGGTGTGGCGCGGCAGATCCTGCTGATCCCGGACATTGTTGAAATGGACGAGGCGACGGTCGAAAAACTGCTGGGGCAGGCGGATGAGCTGGAGAAATTCGGCCTCGCGATCGAGTCGTTCGGCCCCGGCGCGGTTGCGGTGCGCGAAACGCCGTCACTGCTCGGCAAAACCAATGCCGCCGCACTGTTACGCGATCTCTCCGAGCACATGGCGGAATGGGACGAAGCGCTACCGCTGGAGCGTCGCTTGATGCATGTGGCGGCGACCATGGCGTGTCATGGTTCGGTGCGCGCCGGGCGCATTCTCAAGCCCGAGGAAATGAACGCGCTGCTGCGCGAGATGGAAGTGACGCCCAACTCCGGCCAGTGCAATCACGGCCGTCCGACGTATGTCGAATTGAAGCTCGCGGACATCGAGAAGCTGTTCGGGCGGCGGTGATATCACCGCACCCGACTGGCCTAACGGCCAGCCACCCTCCCCATCGAGGGGAGGGATAAGTACGCGGCATGCGCGGATAAATCCCTCCCCCTTGTGGGGAGGGTCGGCGCAAAGCGCCGGGGTGGGGGTCAGCTATTCGCCCGCAAAAACACGAACTCCGTATCATCATACGCGCGGCGCTCGAGTTCTTCGTAACCGCCAGGCGCAGCGATCGCGGCCGCTTTCGATTCTTCAGCAATCACCAATGCGCCGGGCGTCAGCCATTTGCCCTCGATCAATGACCCCAGCGCTTTCTCCGCCAAACCCTGATTGTAGGGCGGATCGAGAAACACCAGCGAGAACGGCTCGACCGGATAACACGGGCCGAGATCGGTGGCATCGCGGCGAAACACGCGCGTCACCCCGCCGAGCCCCAATGCCTCGACGTTGTTGCGCAGGAGCGCGCGGGCTTCCGCGCCGTTGTCGACAAATAGAGTAAAGGCCGCACCGCGTGAGATCGCCTCGATCCCCAATGCGCCGGTGCCCGCGAACAGATCGAGCACCCGCGCGCCGTCGAGCGGGTTCTCGTAAGCATGCATCAGGATGTTGAACAGCGACTCGCGTAGGCGATCGGCGGTCGGCCGGATCGCCTGCGTCGAGGGGCCAGCGATGTTACGCCCGCGCAGGCGTCCACCCACGACCCTCATTATTCATCCAGCGGCGTCAGATCGCGCTTGCCATGATAGCCGCGCTTCGGACGCTTCGGCGGACCTGAGGCCGCGGCTTCGTCTTCATTGCGGACGCGCGCTTCGTCGCTACCGCTGCGGGTCACCAGCACGCGGCGGCCCTTGCGGTCGGCGATCAGACCGGACTTGCCTTTTGGTTTGAAAGGCTTCTTGCCGCGCGGCGCATCGTCGTCCGCCTCGGCATCCTTGCGCTGTTCCGGAATCTTGAAGTCCGCGCCGGAGAGCATGGCGATGCGATCGCCGAGCTGATCGCGCAGCACGCGAGTCTTGACCTCCTCGGCCTGCCCTTCGGCGATTTCAGCCAATTGAAACGGACCATAGGAAATGCGGATCAGCCGGTTCACCTCGAGCCCGAGATGCGCCATCACGTTGCGCACTTCGCGGTTCTTGCCCTCACGGATCGCAAACACGATCCAGACGTTGGAGCCTTGATCGCGCTCCAGCGTCGCATCGATCGAGCCATACTTGACGCCATCGACCTCGACGCCCTTCTTCAGTGCATCAAGCTGCGCCTGCGTGACCTCACCATGGGCACGAACGCGATAACGCCGCAGCCAGCCGGTGTCCGGCAGTTCGAGCGTGCGCGCCAAACCACCGTCGTTGGTCAGCAGCAACAGCCCTTCGGTGTTGAAGTCGAGCCGGCCGATGCTGATGAGGCGCGGCAGACCTTCCGGAAGATTGTCGAACACCGTCGGACGGCCTTCCGGATCGTCGTGCGTCGTCATCAAGCCTTTCGGCTTGTGATAGAGAAACAGCCGCGTGCGTTCGCGCTCCGGCAACGGCTTGCCGTCGACCAGTACCTTGTCGTTCGACGTGACATCGAGCGCGGGGGAATTGATGACGCGGCCGTTCACGGAGACGCGGCCCTGCGTCACCCATTCCTCGGCATCACGGCGCGAGCAAAGTCCCGCGCGCGAGATCAGCTTGGCAATGCGTTCGCCGGCTTTCTTGGGTGCAGGCTCGGCTCGCGACGGGCGCCTGTCGAAATCCGGCTTGCGCTCGCGGTATTCACCACGGCCGCCGAACGCCGGACGCTTGGCGAAAATCTGGCTGTCGTCTTCATTCTCGCGGCGCGGTCGATCTTCGCCTTCGCTGCGCGGATGCTCCTGCCAGTCGCTGCGCGCACGCGGCGCGCGATCGTCGCGCGGACGATCTTCACGGGGGCGATCTTCTCTTGGCCGGTCGAACTTGCGCGGACCGCGATCGGAGCGCTCCGCTCGTTCGGGACGGTCGCCATAGTCACGGCGTGGAGCGCGATCTCCCCGGTCTTCACGTGGTTTGAAGGGCCGATCACCACGGTCTTCGCGTGGCTTGAAAGAGCGTTCGCCACGGTCCTCGCGCGGTTTGAACGAACGTCCCTCGCCACGATCCTCGCGCGGCTTGTAGGGGCGTTTCTCGCCAAATTTCTTGTCATCGAACCGGCCCGCGGCACGCGGCGGACGATCACCACGATCTTCGCGCGGCTTGAAGGAACGCTCGCCGCGATCTTCACGAGGTTTGAACGGACGATCTCCACGATCTTCGCGCGGTTTATACGGCGCGCGTCCTTCGCCGCGATCCTCTCGCGGCTTGTAGGGGCGCTTCTCACCAAACTTCTTGTCGTCGAACCGGCCTGCGGCGCGCGGCGGACGATCGCTGGAGTCACGGCGCGGCGTACGGTCGCCACCTTCGCGCGACTTAAAGGGCCGGTCTCCGCCTTCACGCGGTTTGAAGGAGCGCTCGCCACGGTCTTCACGTGGCTTGAAAGAACGCTCACCGCGATCTTCACGGGGTTTATATGGGGCGCGCCCTTCGCCGCGGTCTTCGCGCGGCTTGTAGGGACGCTTCTCGCCAAACTTCTTGTCTTCGAACCGGCCCGCGGCGCGCGGCGGACGATCAGCGGAGTCACGGCGCGGGGCGCGATCGTCACGATCGCGAGGCTTAAAGGGCCGGTCTCCGCCATCGCGAGGCTTGAAGGGCCGATCACCGCCATCGCGCGGCTTGAAGGAACGCTCACCACGGTCTTCGCGTGGCTTGAACGGACGATCACCACGATCGTCTCGCGGCGTGTAGGCGCGCTTTTCGCCGAAGGGTTTGTCGCCAAACTTCTTGTCGCCGAACTTGCGGTCGCCAAACGTCTTTGCACCTCTTGGAGCAGACGAACGCGCCGGGCGGTCGTCGCGCGAACGCGGACCCGCACGGCCTTCTGAGCGGCCACCGTCACGGCCTTTGCCGCCAGCACCGAAACCGCCTTTGCCGCGCGGCGGACCGCTGCGCGGCCCACGCGAACGGCCGTTGTCTTTATTGTCATCGCGGGGCATGAAACGTCTCACATTGGATTTTTGCGCACGATCCCGATCCGAAAACCGGCCTCATCCCCGGATCGCATCCGGGACAAGCTTTTTCGGGATTCATGCTGTGGCGCGCCTGATAACAGAGTTTGTTGTGAGACACTACTTATGACAGCCCGATCTTTGATGGATTTGGCGCTGAAACAGGCCGAAAATGCCGGAAAAGCCAACGAAGTACCGATCGGCTGCGTGATCGTGCGCGGCGGCGAGCTGATCGCCTCGGCCGGCAACCGCACCATCACCGACCGCGATCCGACCGCGCATGCGGAAATCCTGGCGATCCGCGAGGCTGCGCGGATCCTCGGAAGCGAGCGGCTGATCGGCTGCGATCTGTACGTGACACTGGAGCCGTGCGCGATGTGCGCCGGGGCGATCTCGTTCGCCCGCATCCGGCGGCTGTATTACGGCGCGCCGGACCCGAAGGGCGGCGGCGTCGATCACGGCGGGCGGTTTTTCAGCCAGCCGACCTGTCATCACGCACCGGAGGTTTATCCGTCAGTTGGAGAGGTGGAGGCCGCGGAGCTGCTGCGGGAGTTTTTCAAGAAGAGGCGCTAAAAAACTCCAGCAACGCCGCCGCTGTCGCTTCAGGATCTTCCTCGGTCAAAAAATGTCCCGAGTTCACCGGCTGACCGCGCACGTTGGTCGCCCAGGTTTTCCAGACATCTAATGGCGTCGCGGCCGACTGCGCGATCCCGGCATTGCCCCACAGCGCCAGCATCGGGATCGTGATCTTCTTTCCTGCGTCCTTGTCGGCCTTGTCGTGATCGAAATCCAGCGTCGCACCGGCGCGGTAGTCTTCGCACATCGCATGAATGCGCAGCGGGTCGCGGAACGCGGCGAGGTAATGTTCGAGCGCACGCGGGTCGAACACGCTCAGATCCTTGGTATGCGACCAGCTTGAGAGTTTATTCTTGAGATAAAAGTCCGGATTGCCGCCGAGCAGCGTTTCCGGCAACGGCTCCGCCTGCGCCAGAAACGGCCAGTGATAGACCTTCAACGCGAACTTGTAGTCCATCTTCATCCAGTAATCGTAGGTCGGCATGATATCGAGCGTGGCGAGCTTGGACAGCCGCCCCGGATGATCGAGCGCGAGACGATACGAGACGCGGCCGCCGCGATCGTGGCCTGCGAGGCCAAAATGCACGTGACCGAGTTTCTCCATGGCATCGACCATGGCCTGCGCCATTGCACGTTTTGAATACGGCGTGTGCAGCGCATCGCTCTTCGGCACATCGGACCAGCCGTAGCCGGGCAAATCCGCGATCACGAGCGAGAATTTTTCCGCAAGCTTCGGCGCCACGCGATGCCACATCACATGTGTCTGCGAAAAACCATGCAGCAGCAACAGTGGCATACCCTTGCCTCCCGTCCGCGCAAAGATGCGTCCGCGGCTGGTGTTGATCCATTCGGACCCAAAACCTGGAAAAAGATCGGCGAGATCGGCCATGCTGAATGTTCCGAGGTGCGGAATGACGGGATGCAAGTGATAGACCGGCCAAGTATTTCCCGCCACTGCCATTGCAACCCAACGCGCGGCATTTCGCGACTGGCATCTTGCGATTTCTCAAATCCTCTGAAAGCATCCGTTGGATGCATCCAGTGGATGGATGAGAAAAGGAAAAACGATGACCAAACTGGTGTCTTATTCATGCGACGGTAAAATCAGCCGGATCACCTTCGAGGACGGCAAGGCCAATGTGATGTCGATCGCGATGCTGAAGGCGCTGGATGAAGCGTTCAGCCAAGCTGAAAAAGATAAGACGGTCGTAATCCTGAGCGCGCGCGGCAAACACTTCTCCGCAGGCTTCGATCTCAACGTCTTCACTAAGGGTACGCCGGAGGACAATCACACGCTGCTGCGCAGCGGCGCGGAGCTGGCGTTGCGCATCCTGTCGTTCCCGATGCCTGTGGTCGCGGCCTGCCACGGCAATGCCTTTCCAATGGGAGCATTCCTGATTCTCGCCAGCGATCACCGCATCGCGGCGGAAGGCAACTACAGGATCGGCCTCAACGAGGTGACCATCGGCCTCACCGTCCCACGCTTCGCGGTCGAGTTAGCAAGGCAGCGGCTGACCCCGTCCTATTTCAACCGCACGGTCGTGACCGGCGAAATGTTCGGCCCGCAAGAGGCCTGCACCGCAGGGTTCTTCGACCGCGTCGTGTCCGCCGCCGACCTCGAAGCCGAAGCCGAGAAGGCGGCGACCGCCCTGACAACAATCGATTTCCCAAGCCACATCGGCTCCAAGCTGCGCGCGCGCGGATCGGCGATCAAAACAATCCGCACCGTGATCGACGAGGACATCACCATGGATTACGCCAACAAGCGGGTCGCGGAGCGCGAACCGGCCTGAGCGAGTAGCCATGACAGACGCGGGCCGCTATGAATGCGGCATGATCGCCAAAGCGGCCCGCGACACCTATCGCCACGGCAATCTTCGCGCCGAAGCGCTCGCCGCCGCCTACCGCATTGTCGCCGATGTAGGGCATACCGGACTCAGCCTGCGGCAGGTTGCGGTTGCCGCCGGCGTGGCCCACCGCTCGCTCTACAATCACTTCGAGGATCGCGAAGCGCTGCTCGATGCCGTCGCAACCGAAGCCTATCTCAAACTTGCCGCCAGCGTCGCCAAGGCGCGGACGCCGCACGACTACACGGCGAAGTATGTCCGCTTCGCGCTCGCCAACCGGGCGATCTATGCCCTGATGATGAGCCGGCCGCATGGCACGATGAAGGCAAGGCCGCCATTGCAGACGGCGGTTCACAAGGTCATCACCGAGGCGATGCGTATTTTCTGCCAGGACATCGCATCGCCTGAGGAACGCCGCCGCGCCGTGATGAAAATCTATATCATCCAGTACGGCGCGATCTCGCTCTATGCGGCGGGCATCCTCGATCAGCCAAGCGAAAAGGCGCTGATCGCCGAGCTATCGGCGATGACGTCGAAGATCTAGCCCGAAAAAAATCCGGCGTTCCGTTTCATCAGATGAACCTCATGCATGTTCGCAACTGTACGCGGGCCGACCATTCGCGCTAAAATCGGTTCATTCAAAAGAACAGAACAGGGAAACGTCATGGCCATCGATTTCGAAATTCCGCCGGATGCCAAGGAAGTCCGCGAGCGTGTGCGCAAATGGGTGCAGAGCGAATGCATTCCTGCCGAGAAGGAACTGGACTCCAAGCCGCTCCCCGACGTGCTCGGACCGCTTCGCAAGAAGGCGCGCGCGCAAGGCCTGTGGTGCCCCTTCATCCCGGAGGAATATGGCGGCATGGGCCTCGGCCCGCTGGCGAATGCGCTGGTGCAGATGGAGCTCGGCGAAAGCTCGCTTGGCGCACTTTCAATGAACACGCAGGGGCCGGACGACGCGTCGATGATGACGATCCTGACGCACGGCAACGATTATCAGAAAGACAAATTTCTTAAACCTTTGCTGAACGGCGACAAGCGCATCTGCTTCTCGATGACCGAGAAGGCCTCCGGCGCCGACGCCACCGGCATGCAGACCCGCGCAGTAAAAGACGGCAAGGGAAATTACGTGCTCAACGGCGAGAAGTGGTTCTCGTCGTCGGCCAGCGTCGCCAACATGGCATTGGTGATGGCCAAGACCGATCCGAACGCGCCGCGTCATCGCCAGTTCTCGACCTTCATCGTCGAGCTGCCGAACCCCGGCTACACCATCAAGCGCAACGTCCACAACATGGCGATCGAAGGCGAGCACGACGACGTGCTCAAGGGCGGCCATTCGGAAATCGTGCTGAAGGATCTCGTGGTGCCCGAAGCGAACCTGCTCGGCGGCGAGGGCAACGGCTTCAACATGGGCCAGCATCGCCTCGCCTACGGCCGTCTGCGCCATGGCATGCACAACGTCGCCAAGGCGCAGCGCGCGCTCGACATGGCGGTCGCCCACGTGACCAAGCGTTCGACGTTCGGGCAATTGCTGGCGGATCGACAAGCCGTGCAGTTCATGCTGGCCGAATGCGCCACGCAGCTCTACATCGGGCGGCTGATGCTGCTGCACATCGCCTACAAGGCCGAGAAAGGCCTTGATCTCACGCAGGAGAACTCGATCGCCAAGGTGTACCTTGCGCACATGGTGCACCATGTGATCGACACCGCGATCCAGCTTCACGGCGCACTGGGCTTCAGCCTCGATACGCCGCTGGCCAAGTGGTACACGCAGGTGCGTTCGCAGCGCCTCGTCGACGGACCCGATGAAGTGCATCGCTGGAAGGTCGGCCGCAACGTCATCAAGGCCTACAAGCAATATGGCTCGACGGCGTTGGCTGCCGGCGGCGATTTGCTCTAGCTCATTGCGAGCGAAGCGAAGCAATCCAGCAACGATTGAAGAATTGGATTGCTTTTCGTCGCTGCGCTCATCGCAATGACAAGAACTATTGACCCCGCTCCCGCTCGATCGCGCGCCAGCCGATGTCGCTGCGGTAAAAGCCCTCGGGCCATTTGATCTTGCCGACGGCTTGATACGCACGCTCACGCGCGGCGCTAACAGTCTTGCCGAGCGCGCAGACGTTGAGCACGCGGCCGCCATTGGCGAGAATCTTTCCGCCGCCGTCCTTGGTGCCCGCATGGAAGATTTCGACGCCCTCGATTTTCGAGGCTTCGTCCAGACCCTCGATCACCGAGCCCTTGCCGTAATCGCCCGGATAACCTCTGGTCGCCATGATGACGGTGATGGCGACATCGTAATACCAGCGCAGCGAGAAGTTCTTCAGTTGCCCGTCGGCGGACGCCAGCAATGCCGGCACGACGTCATCTTTCATCCGCAACATCAGCACCTGACATTCCGGATCGCCAAAGCGCGCGTTGTATTCGACGAGCCTCGGGCCATCTCTTGTCATCATCACACCAGCGTAGAGCACGCCCTTGTAAGGCATCCCCCTTGCCTTCATCGCGCGCAACGTCGGAATGATCATCTCGTCCATCACACGCTGGCACATCGCGTCGGTCATCATCGGCGCCGGCGAATAGGCGCCCATGCCACCGGTGTTCGGTCCTTTGTCGCCGTTAAAGGCGCGCTTGTGATCTTGCGCGGTCGCCAGAGGTAGCGCGTGTTCACCATCGCACAGCGCGAAGAATGAGGCTTCTTCACCGACCATGAATTCTTCCACCACGACTTCTGCGCCCGCGTCGCCAAAGCCGCCGCCGAACATCATGTCTACCGCAGCCAGCGCCTCGTCGAGCGTCATCGCCACGACGACGCCTTTGCCGGCGGCAAGGCCGTCGGCCTTCACGACGATCGGAGCGCGTTGCTCGCGAATGTAGGCCTTCGCGGCTTCGGCTTCCTTGAAGTGCCCGTACTCCGCAGTCGGAATGTTATTGTCGCGGCAAAGCTGTTTGGTGAAGTTCTTCGAGCTTTCCAGTTGCCCCGCCGCCTTGGTCGGGCCGAACGCCTTGAAGCCCGCCGCGTTCAGATCATCGACCACGCCGGCGGCAATCGCGGCGTCCGGACCGACCACGACGAAATCGATCTTGTTCGACTTGCAGAACGCGATCACCTCCGGATGATCCGCGATATCCAGCGCCACGCACTCTGCATCGGCAGCAATGCCCGCGTTGCCCGGCGCGCACCACAGCCTGGTCACCAGCGGCGAGGCCGCGATTTTCCAGCACAGCGCGTGCTCACGACCGCCGGAGCCGAGAACCAGGATGTTCATGCCAGGATATTCATGGGTAAGGCCGGGGCGGAGCGGGTTTATGAGAGACACGAAAGGGTTTAGCATGGTGCCCTCTCGCCGCAACAGATTCGATCCTTGATGCCTCAAGCCGCCGCAGAAGTCCTGTCCAACTCACCGGAATTCACAGTCTCGGAGCTGTCCTCCGCGCTGAAGCGCACGGTCGAGGACACCTATGGCCATGTGCGGGTACGCGGCGAAATCTCGGGATTTCGCGGTCCGCACTCGTCCGGCCATTGCTACTTCGCGCTAAAGGACGAGAGCGCCAAGATCGAGGCCGTGATCTGGAAGGGCGTCCACGGACGCATGCGCTTCAAGCCCCAAGAGGGCCTCGAGGTCATCGCCACCGGCAAGCTCACGACCTACCCCGGCTCGTCGAAATACCAGATCGTTATCGAGTCGCTGGAGCCTGCGGGCGTCGGCGCGCTGATGGCGCTGATGGAAGAGCGCAAGAAGAAGCTCGCCGCAGAGGGCCTGTTCGACGAAGGGCGCAAGCAATTGCTGCCGTGGCTGCCGGAGGTGATCGGCGTGATCACCTCGCCGACCGGTGCGGTGATCCGCGATATTTTGCATCGGCTGGAGGATCGTTTTCCGCGCCATGTGCTGGTGTGGCCGGTGCGGGTGCAGGGCGAAGGATCGGCGGAACAGATCGCAGCAGCGATCAACGGCTTCAATGCATTGCCCGAAGGCGGCGCGATTCCGCGGCCCGATTTGCTGATCGTCGCACGTGGTGGTGGCTCGCTGGAAGACCTGTGGTCGTTCAACGAAGAAATCGTGGTGCGCGCGGCGGCAGAAAGCATGATCCCGCTGATCTCGGCGGTCGGCCATGAGACAGATATCACGCTGATTGATTTTGCGGCCGACAAGCGCGCGCCGACGCCGACCGCTGCCGCCGAAATGGCGGTACCGGTTCGGGCTGAATTGGCGGTGGAAATCTCCACCCTCGCGCGCCGCGCATTCGCAAGCTGGCGGCGCAGCCTGGACGGCCGCCGCAACGAACTGCGCAGCGCGGTTCGCGCTTTGCCGGGCGTGACGGAATTGCTGGCGATCCCGCGCCAGCGTTTCGATCGCGCAGCCGAACGCTTACCGCGCGCGCTGCGCGCCAACACACATATCCATGATCGCAAGCTCGCAGCATTGCATGGCCGCCTCACGATCAGGACGCTGCAAAGCCAGATCCAGCAGGCCAAGGAGCGCGTGGCGCGGCTCGGGATGCTGGCGCAGCGCAACGCCAAACTCCTGATCGAGCGGCGCGGGATCAGGCTGTCGCATGTCGAACAACTGTTGAAGGCGCTATCCTACAAAGGTGTCCTTGAACGCGGATTCGCTCTGGTGCGCGACGACAACGGGCAACCGCTGCATGCGGCGGCTGCAATCGGCACAGGAACTGCGCTACGTATCGAGTTCGCCGATGGTATCATCGGTGCAACAGCAGACGGCGATAGCGCTCCGGCCAAACCCGGTGCGCCAAAGCGCAATCCGCCAAAGCGAGGCGGACAGGGCGATCTGTTCTAGGACTGCTCGACGATCAGCGCGCAAGCCAGCGGATGACGCGCTTCTGGGCATCGGTCCGCGCTTTTACATTGGTGCCGACATGGCCGCGCTCCGGCAAATCTGCATCGGCTTGCAGCGCTACCGACTGAACCGTGATGCCGGCACGGTCGAAGCCGTGGTGCGCGCCGGAATAACCGATGAATTTCACGAATGC
>JAKFUP010000043.1 GCA_021732625.1 Hyphomicrobiales bacterium | reverse complement strand
CCTGTTCCTGAAACAGCGGCACACCCATCGTTCGAAAAAGAACTTTCTTGAGTTCGTCTGGTGGACCATGCTGCGGCGACGGAGACGGGTATTCAACTGTCTCGATCCCATTACGGCGCTTGAGATAAGGATGCACCATGTTGCCCTGGATCGGTCCAGGCCGCACGATCGCAACTTCAATCACGAGATCGTAGAATTTTCGAGGTTTCAGCCGCGGCAACATATTCATCTGCGCACGGCTCTCGACTTGGAATACTCCGAGCGATTCACCCCGGCAGAGCATATCGTAAACTTCCGGCCGCTCAGGCGGAACGGTCGCCAGTTCGTACCGCTTTCCTTTATGATGTGCGATCAGGTCGAAGCACTTGCGAATGCAGGTCAGCATGCCTAATGCAAGCACATCGACCTTCATCATCTGCAGTGCCTGGATATCGTCCTTATCCCATTCGATGAACGTGCGGCCATCCATCGCCGCATTTCCAATCGGAACATAGGTGTCGAGACGGTCTTGCGTCAGCACATAGCCACCAACATGCTGAGAGAGATGACGTGGAAAGTCGATCAGTTCATCAGCCAGCTCAACAGTGCGCGCCACCATGAGATTATTTGGATCGAAACCGGCCTGCTTAACCTGCATCTCGCTGAGGCCATCGCCCCAACTTCCCCAGACTGTATCGGCAAGCGCTGCAGTTACGTCTTCACTCAACCCCAGAGCCTTACCGACATCATGGATGGCGCTACGTGGGCGATAATGAATGACAGTTGCGACAATGGCTGCACGATGCCGGCCATAACGCCGGAATAAATACTGCATTACTTCTTCGCGCCGCGAATGTTCGAAATCGACATCGATATCTGGCGGCTCGCGGCGCTCAGCCGACAGAAATCGCTCGAACAGAAGATCAACCTTGGTTGGGTCGACCGAAGTTACGCCGAGTGCATAACAAACCACAGAGTTAGCGGCTGATCCTCTTCCCTGGCACAGAATATTCTGTGCCCGCGCATAGCGAACTATATCGTGCACGGTCAGAAAATAATGAGCGTATTCCAGCTTTCTGATGAGGCGCAGTTCTTTATGGATGGTCTTTTTAACTTTTGGCGGAATTCCAATCGGGAAGTATTTGTGTGCACCTTGCCATGTTAGATCTTCCAGATGCCGTTGTGCTGTCTTGCCCGGTGGCACGGGTTCATCAGGATATTGATACTTTAGCTCATCGAGCGTGAACTTTATGAAGCTGGCAAATCGGAGGGTTTCCTCAATCGCTTTCGGATAGTCGCGAAACAGCCGCGTCATTTCGTCCGGTGATTTCAAATACCGTTCGGCATTGGCTTCCAGTCTTTTCCCGGCAGCCCCAATCGTAGTTTTTTCGCGAATGCATGTCAGCACATCTTGCAACGGACGTCGTAACGGATCGTGATAAAGTACTTCATTGGTTGCCAGCAGGGGAACACGTGCCGTAGCAGCAATGCGCTGCAAACGCGTCAGGCGCCGCTTGTCATCTCCGCGATAGAGCAGACTTGCCGCGAGCCAGACGCCGCCCGCTTGACTTTGACACAGTCGCTCCAACGTCTTCAGCAGTTTTGACGTCTCGAGCCGATAAGTCGGCATCAACACCAGAAGCAGACCTTCGGAAAATTCCAGAAGGTTTTCCAGCGAGAGTTTGCATTTCCCCTTGCCAGCCGCAAGCTTGCCCCTGGTCAAAAGACGGCATAACCGCCCGTACGCATCACGATCCCGCGGATAGGCCAGAATGTCTGGCGACCCATCGGCAAAAGCAAGGCGAGAACCAACCAAGAGCCGCGGCGGACGTTTCACTTCCAGCTTCTTAAGCTCACGATAGGCTCGAACGACACCGGCGAGCGTATTGCGATCAGCAATACCAATCGCGGAAATGCCCATCTTATTTGCGCGCAGAACGTAGTCCTCAGGATGCGATCCGCCGCGCAGAAACGAAAAATTCGTCGTGATACCGATTTCGGCATACGCAGTGGTCACGCAAACACTCCATGCATGAACCATTTTGGCGAAGCAGGCTTGCTATCGTTTGAGAGTATTTCACTTCCATAAAAACCATCCCGGTAGAGCCAAAAGCGTTGTCCATTTGAATCCTCGATACGAAAATAATCGCGGGTAAATATTTGTTCCTTGCGGCGCCACCATTCCATCGCGATCCGTTCTGGACCTTCAACACGCGCTACGACATGAAGCGTGCGACGCCATACAAAACGCGCTGGGGGTCCATCCGGGACGGCTGCAAAAGGAACTTCGACTTGCTCCGGCATTCCGAACATCCGTAACGGCCGAAGCGGCGGCTCGCCTCCGACGCGATCCGTCCAGTTAGATTCTTGCGCAGCGACGAGATGATGCTGAGCCGGCGCGACAATTGCCGCTCGTTCCGGAATGTGCGAGTCTTGCGGCAGATAAACCAGAACACGATTCTTTCCGATACGTGCCGTGATCCGGTCAATCAACGCGGCGATTTCATCGTTATCTTGCGCGTGGGCGTCGAGATCGCGCTGCTCCTGGACGACAAGCTCGATATGACTTGCGGACAAGCGGATCAGATCGAACCCAAATCCAGGATCGATAGGATCGGACAGCGCATCGAGTTTTTCGCGAAATAGCCTCGCGACCGTCCGCGTTTGGGTTACAGGCCGGCCAGCCTCAACCATGATCGATGAGACAGCACCATCTGTCCGGAAGAAGCTCGCTTCCAGCCGCCGCGCACCCTTGCCACCTTTCTCCATCGCCGCGATCAGCATGTGCGAAAGGAGGTCCAGCGTCGAAGCGATCACCGCATCGGTGGCAATGGGCTCCGGAAAGCGCTTCTCGAAGACATAGTCAGGTACCGGCTTGCGCGGCGAGATTGGCGTGTCGCCCTGCCCCAATGCTTGCTGCAACAATGCCGTAAACCCGGCACCAAAGCGCGCGCTAATTTCATGCGACTCGCGCGCAGCAACGTCACCGATCGTTTTCAATCCGGCGCGGCGCAATCCCCGTATCGTTTCTTCGTTGGCGCCTAGTGCGAACAAAGGAAGAGAGCTTACCGCAGCTTTTTCCTCACCGTGCGGCACGATGGCGCTGCTGACGGCGCGGGTCATCGTTCGCGCACAAACCTGCGTAGACGCAATTGCAGCATTGACGATGAAATTCTGCCGCCTCAACGAATGACAAATATCCGTTAGCATATTTCTCTCGCCGCCGAACAGATGCGCGCATCCGGTAATGTCGAGAAACAATCCATAGGGCGGATCGAGCGCAACCAAAGGTGTAAAGCGGGCGCACCAATCGGCGACAGCATTTAATGTCTGCGTGTCTGCTGCTTTATCTTCATCAACCACATTCAGTTCTGGACAGACCATCCGCGCATTGGCGAGCGGTATTCCGGACTCAAGGCTTGCCCTGGCAGCCGTGTTGTCCACTGCGACGATGACGATGGCGTTTTTCTCCTTGGCGACGACAACCAGAGGCCTTTGATCAGCCGGCTTGCCGTCGCGCATAAGCGAACGTTTGATCCGGTCGGTCGGTAAACGAGGCAACCAAAGACTGAGAATGCGCCGGCGATTGTCTGATGGCAGACTCACTGAAAATGCACTCATCGCATACCCATTTCATGATCCATTGACCGGTCGATCCGTGGCGGTTACGGACGAGCTGCACATTGAAGACAGGTTCGCCCCATGCTTCCCATTCAGCGACTGACGGCGAAGGCGCTGCACTGACAACCCATCGCGTCTCCGCCGTGCTGGCGCGTGGAGTCGCGGCAAGCCGCAACATCAGGCAGGTGACACCGGATTCGCTGCACGCGAGCGTAAGTTTGCGGCTGGCGACGAGATCGAAAGCCTTGGTCTCGCCCCAGATTTCGGCAACCACCACACCGACGCCACGACAAGCAACGCCATCAGCGGCGATGCGTAAAGCCATCTCGGCGTTCTTCGCGAACACGACGACGATCCGACGCGGGTCGAGACCCAACTCTGCAAAACCTGTCATCGCAAGGTCGCCGGCTTGGCGCGCAGCAAAATCCTGACGTATCCATAAAATAGCGCGATGATCCGCTATACGGCGCGCAACGCTGGCAACGAATCCCGTTGCCGTTGCGCTGAAACGCCCTTCCGCAAACACCTCATGCAGCGCAGCGCATGCAAGGCCGCCTTGCAGCACCATGTCGGCTTCGTCATGTCCAAGCCTGACGCGACCGGCCTCGGGACTCCTCGTCGTCTCCAGACGAACAAGCGCCTTTCGCAAGGTCGCAAGCGTACTCACGCGCGCACTGATCATGCGACGCTCCTTGGAGTCACAGTTGTTAAAGTCACAAACCCACAGAGCCAGGAACGGCTGCATGTTCTTGTTATGTTCTATAAAAGCTAACTGTTAGTGAAGAGTCAACCTAAGAGCATGTTCAGACTGGCTCGTACAAATTAGCCAATATAATCAGGTATTTAATCAAAAACAGACTAGGCCCTTGGACCGGAGTGGCGCGGACGCGCAGAACCTGAGTGGACACGTCACAGTTTCAATAAACCTATCCGCAATGCCCATCTCAAGAACAGTGGCCGATGAAACCCCTTGCTTCATTCGATCATAATTGACCGTCCAGTTGGTCAAACAGTAGCCTCTTCAGAACGGCGCATAAAGAAGCCGAAGCGGGAGGACTGATGCAACCTAATCTGGTCGCGACCGATGTCCGTGAAGGCTATCGCGTACTGACGCTCAACAAACCTGACCGCCTCAATTCGTTCACCGCCGACATGCACACGGCCTTGATGTCGGCCCTGATCGATGCGGAAGCCGACAAAGCCTGTCGGGCGCTGATCCTGACTGGCGCCGGTCGCGGGTTTTGTGCCGGTCAGGACCTGTCAGACGGCGTCTACACGCCGGGAGAAATACCGGACCTCTCCGTTACCATCAAAAAATTCTACAATCCGCTCATACGAAAATTGCGGAGCATGCCTATGCCCGTGATCTGCGCGGTCAATGGTGTCGCTGCCGGTGCAGGCGCCAACGTAGCTTTTGCCTGCGATATCGTTATCGCCGCACGCTCCGCCAAGTTCATTCAGGCCTTTGCAAAACTGGGGCTCGTTCCTGATGCCGGTGGTACGTGGATTCTGCCGCGGCTGGTGGGTAGTGCTCGTGCACGCGCTCTTGCGCTGCTCGCCGAACCCATATCCGCCGAACAGGCCGAAGCTTGGGGAATGATCTGGAAAGTGTTGGACGATGAAAGTTTAATGCCGGAAGCACATCGCCTCGCCGCACACTTTGCGACACAGCCAACCGCCGGACTCGCACTGATGAAGCAGGCACTCGATGCATCCGAGACCAATAGCCTCGATCAGCAGCTTGATCTCGAATCCGACCTGCAAGGCCAAGCCGGCCGTACGCCGGATTATCGCGAAGGCGTGACCGCATTCTTCGACAAACGCCCGCCTCGCTTTGTCGGGAGGCAATAATGCATGCATCTGACGAAGCCAGCGCACAAAATCTTGCTCGGGCTTGTGCGGACGCGATGTGGCGCGACGACCGGGCCAGCCGGTCGCTTGGCATGACCATCGAGCGCATTGGGCGCGGCGAAGCCGTTCTTGCAATGATCGTGAGGCAGGACATGACGAACGGCCACGGCATTTGTCATGGCGGGTTCATCTTCACGCTGGCGGACTCGACTTTCGCTTTCGCCTGTAACACTTACGGCCAGCGCTCGGTCGCGCAACAATGCGCCGTAACCTTCATCAAGCCGGTTCGGATGGGCGAAGCGCTCACGGCTCATGCGGTCGAACGATCCAAGACTGGCCGCAGTGGCATCTATGACGTCACCGTTCGCGACAGCCAGAACAGCGTTGTTGCCGAATTCCGTGGACATTCTCGCACGATCGCAGGCGATCTGGTCGCACCGAACTCCGACGCCAGCTCATAAGAAAAGCCGAACCGGGAGATTCTCATGCTTCAGATTCCATTGCGCAAGCTTGATCGGCTCGAACCTGAACCCGCCGAACTTGACCGCTATGAAATGGCATCGAACGGAGATTTGCACGCATGGCAACTGACCCAACTCGCCTGGTCGCTGCGGCATGCCTACGACAACGTCCCGCATTATCGCGCAAAATTCGATGCCGCCGGCGTTCATCCGCAAGACCTCAAGAGTCTTGAGGATATTGCGAAGTTTCCGTTCACGGCCAAGGCCGATCTCCGCGCAAATTATCCATTCGGAATGTTTGCCGTCCCCGAGCAGCGCGTCGCTCGAATTCACGCGTCATCCGGCACCACAGGCAAGCCGACTGTTGTCGGATACACCAAGCGCGATCTTGATACATGGGCCGATGTCGTCGCCCGCTCAATCCGAGCCGCCGGCGGACGTTCCGGGATGAAAGTTCACAATGCCTACGGCTACGGGCTTTTCACTGGCGGTCTTGGCGCCCATTACGGTGCCGAGCGTTTGGGCTGCACCGTCATTCCAGTTTCGGGCGGCATGACCGAACGCCAGGTGCAGCTCATCACTGACTTCAAGCCCGACATCATCACGGTCACGCCCTCGTACATGCTGGCGATCCTCGACGAATTCAGGAAGCAAGGTCTCGATCCTCGGAAATCGTCATTGCGAATTGGAATTTTCGGCGCCGAGCCCTGGACCAACGCCATGCGTGAGGAGATTGAAGAAGCATTCGATATGCACGCGGTCGATATCTACGGCCTCTCCGAAGTCATGGGGCCCGGTGTTGCCAGCGAATGCGTCGAGACCAAGGATGGCCTGCATATCTGGGAGGATCATTTTTACCCAGAGGTTATCGATCCCGACTCAGGCAAGGTTCTGCCGGACGGAGAGGAAGGCGAACTCGTTTTCACCTCATTGACAAAAGAAGCCATGCCGATCATTCGCTACCGAACGCGCGACTTGACACGCCTGCTGCCCGGTACGGCAAGGGCGATGCGGCGCATGGAGAAGGTCACGGGCCGAACCGACGACATGATCATTCTCCGCGGCGTCAACGTGTTCCCGACCCAGATCGAGGAAAAGCTGCTCACTATTCCAGCGCTGTCAATGCACTACCAGCTCGTGCTGACCAAGACCGGCCGCATGGACGAGATGGAGATTCATGTCGAGGCACGACCAGATGCTGACGCACCCGACATTCGCACGGCGGCTGCAAGCAGACTCGAGCAGGCGATCAAGGACACGATCGGCATTACATCGCGGGTGATCGTCCGCGACCCAGACACCATCGAACGTTCGGCTGGTAAGGCAAAACGAATTGTCGATCGACGGCCGCAAGCCTGAAAAGGAGCGCTGTTCAAGATAACCAGTATAATGACGAACTGTTCAAAGGGAGACGAACATGATCCTCGTAACCGTGATGTACCCGGCCGGCTCTCAAACGACCTTCGATACAGACTACTATCTGCAAACACATATGCCCCTCGTCAAGGAGAGGTGGAGTCCGCACGGCCTCAAGAGTGCTCAAGTTATTCGCGGGACCGCAAAACCTGACGGCGGTCCACCGGATTATCAGATGATTGCCCTTCTCACCTTTGGATCGCTCGAAGATTTCAGGAACGCCGGAAAGGCTCACGGACAGGAGGTTTTCGCAGACATTGCAAAGTTCACCAACGTGCAAGCAGCCGTGCAGATCAACGAAATTCTGGACTAGCGTCGAGCATCATATGTCATCGCCTGAACAATCATCGCAGGCCGAGCCGCGATCGCCGCATTGGGCCGACGCTGCGATTCGCGATTTCTCGCTGCGGTCGCTCCCGGATTCGTTCTACGATGATCCATACCCGACCTACCGCTTACTCCAGACTGAGGATCCGGTTCACAGGATGCCGGATGGCTCACTGTTCTTAACAAGGCATTTGGATCTGGAAGCTATCTACAAGGATACGACACTTTATACATCGGACAAGAAGATCGAATTTGCACCGAAGTACGGGGCGAATTCGCCGCTCTATGAGCACCACACCACGAGCCTGGTTTTCAACGATCCGCCGCTGCATACACGCGTTCGGCGGCTGATTTCTGGTGCGCTCAACCCGCGTGCGATCTCGGGACTGGAGCCTGCGCTAATAGCACTGGTCGATCGGCTGCTCGATCAAATGGAAGAAAGGCGCGACGTAGACCTGATCGAAGATTTTGCTGCTGCTATCCCGATCGAAGTGATCGGCAATCTTCTCGCTGTCCCGCACGAAGAAAGACTGCCGCTTCGCGGCTGGTCGCTGGCGATTCTCGGCGCCCTCGAGCCTGTACTTTCTGACGAAACGAAAGTTGCCGGAGAACGCGCGGTCAACGAGTTCCATGTCTACCTTCGGCAGCTCGTGAACGACCGCCGGACACGTCCCGGTGATGCCAACCACGACGTCTTGACCCGATTGATCGAAGGAGAAGCTGCCACCGGCGAGCGCTTGAGCGAGGTAGAGCTGCTACACAACTGCATTTTCATTCTAAATGCAGGGCACGAGACGACGACCAATCTCATCGGCAATGGCCTTGAACTTTTTTTGCGATTTCCGGATCAAACGCGACGCTTGATTGACGATCCATTGTTGATACGGCCGGCAGTCGAAGAGTGTCTCCGGTTCGAGAGCTCCAATCAGCTCGGCAACCGAAGCACCAGCGGGCCCACAACTGTCGGAGGCTTGAATGTGCAGAAGGGTACGTTGATCACACTCTGTATCGGCGCCGCCAATCGCGATCCCGCACAATTCGAGAAACCGGACACATTCGATATTTCACGTACGCCAAATCGCCATCTCGCATTTGCTTCCGGACCGCACGCTTGCGTGGGACTCAATCTCGCGCGCATGGAAGGCCGCGTCGCGATCGGACGATTTCTGGCTCGCTTCCCCAATTTCAGGCCGGCTGGACCTTTGCGCAGAGCAAGGCGCGTCAGGTTCCGCGGTTTCACCGCTTTCCCGATCAAGCTCGCGTAAAATTCCCTACCAACGGAAATATCATCATGTTCGATCGCGCCGCCGCTGACGAGTTGCTCAAGACCGCTTTCGCTCCTTGGGTGCAGGATCTCGATTTGTCGGTTGAGAGGATCGATGCCGACGCGGCAGTGCTCAGAATGCGCTTCTCGGACAGACTTTGCCGTGACAACGGCGTCGTCTGCGGGCAAGCCCTGATGTCGCTTGCCGATACGGCCATGGTCTTTGCAATTTCTGCTGCGTCCAAGGGATATATCCCGATGACCACAGTCGATCAAACAAGCCACTTTCTGCGACCCGCGATACGCTCCGACCTTCTGGCCGAGGCGCGCGTGTTGCGCTTGGGCCGGACGATGGCTTTCGGTAGCGTGTCGATCGCAACCTCGAACGATCCGAGGCCGGTGGCATTGACCCAAACCGCATACGCGCTCACACGCGAAGGTCGCTAGTTACATCTGGTCGTAATCAACCACGACTCGATCCGATACGGGATGCGCCTGACAGGTCAGAATGAAGCCGGCTTCTAACTCCCACGGCTCGAGCGAATAGTTGACCTCCATTCGCGCTTCGCCTTCGACCAGTCTGGCGCGACAAGTGCTGCACATTCCGCCCTTGCAGGCAAAGGGCAGATCCATTCCCGCGCGCAATGCTGCGTCCAGGATCGCCTCTCCGTGTGCAACTGGGACGTTTTTGCGTTTTCCATCGACAACAAGCGATGCGATCGCCTTCGGCGGCGCTTCGGGCGCGATGGCGGCTTTCGGCCGCGGCTTTCCGCCCAAACCCGAAACGAAGCGTTCGATATGAATACTCTCTGCGGGAATTCCAAGCTGCACGCACGTCGCAGCAATCTCTTCGCTCATCGCAACCGGGCCACAGACAAACACGTGATCGACGGCGGCCGCAGGCACCAACGACCGCAGCAGGACTTTGACCTTGTCCCGATCGAGCCGGCCTTGAAGGATAGGAATGTCCTGCTCTTCTTGCGACAAGACATGGAACACGGATAAGCGACCCATGAACCTGTCCTTCAGCTCTTCCAGAGCTTGACGGAACAGTATCCCGTTGGTCGTGCGATTGCCGTAAAACAGGAAAAAGCGACTGTTGGGTTCTCGCGCAAGAATACCCTTCAGGATCGACATCACCGGGGTGATGCCTGAACCCGCGGCAAAACCGACATGGACGCGCGCTTCTTCGGGTCGGTGCATTACACCAAACCGGCCCGTTGGAGTCATGACATCGAGTTCATCGCCAGACTTGAGTTCGTCAAGCACCCAGCTTGAGAAGGCGCCGCCATCAATTTTCTTGACCGCGATCCGGATTTCATTGTCGTCCGGGCTCGAGCAGATCGAGTAGGAGCGCCTCACCTCCTCGCCGTCCATACTTGTCCTAAGCGTCAGATACTGACCCGGCATGTAGGCGAAGTCTGTGGCTAACGATTCAGGAATCGAAAAGGTCATTGAAATCGCGTCAGATGTCTCACGGCGAAGATCGTTCACGGCCAAGCGATAAAACTTTGGGACTTGCGACATAGCTTTATCGTCTCAATGACACTTGAAATAATCGAACGGCTCGCGACAATCCCTGCAGCGCCAGAGAGCTTTGCAGGATGTCGAGCCGAACTCGGATAGCACTTCGGTATTCGCGGATCCGCATTGCGGGCATTCTACTTGCTGCTCACCGAACAACGCGCGACGACCGCCACCGGCGATAGGAGGCGCTATTCCGTATTCCTTTAGCTTCCGGCGGCCTTGTTCGCTCATCCAGTCGGTCGTCCAGGCCGGAGAGAGCACCGTTCTTATGATCGGGTTTCGGATGCCTTCGCGTTCCAGCGCGAGTTCGATTTCAAGCGCGATCATGTTCATCGCCGGGCAACCCGAATAGGTCGGCGTAATCGCCACTTCGACACCTTGATCCGTAACCGCCACCTCGCGGAGAACACCGAGATCGGCGATCGTCAGAACCGGGATTTCCGGATCGACAACCTGCGCGGCAGCATTCCACGCCACTTCCCGTAAGTCTCTGGATTGAGTTGACATTTTCACCATGTCGCATTTGGATAGGTTCGCTGTAACGACTGCAGTTCGCTGAGCAGATGGCCCAAGTGCTCGCTGTGTTGACCTGATCGCCCACCCTTCTGCATCCACTGACTTTGCGGAAGCGCGAGCGACGCCGACCGCAGGACGGAAGTCACGTTCTCGGTCCAGGACTGCAGCAGGCCCCGCGGATCGATCGCAATTCCACCTGCAAAAAGCACTTCGTCTTCTGGATGCGGCTGAAACAATTCTCCAGTGAAAGCCCAGAGATCATTGAGGGCCGACTGAGCACGTCGATGGCTCTCGTCGGTGCCATCACCCAACCGGATGATCCACTCCGACGAATGGCGCAGATGATATGCCGATTCCTTCTCCGACTTAGCGGCAATCGCAGCAAGCGTCGGATCGGTGGATGACATCATCGCTCGCCAATACCGGTCTACGAATGCCGAGTAGAAAAATTGCCGCATCATGGTTTGAGCAAAATCGCCATTAGGCCGTTCGACCAGAAGCACGTTCCGATAGTGCTGAACATCACGCAGATAGGCGAACTTGTCCTCGCCGTTCCCAGCGCCTTCGACTTCGGCAGCATAGGTGTAAAGCTCTCGCGCCTGCCCGATCAGATCGAGGCCCATATTGGCAAGAGCCATATCCTCTTCCATCATCGGTGCGTGACCGCACCATTCTGATAACCGATGTCCAAGAACGAGCGCGTCATCAGCACGGCTAAGCACGTACCCGAAGAGCGGTGAGCTATCTTGAGGACGGGCTGCAGTCGCCATTACATATGTCCGACTTCGTCCGGGACGTCATAAAACGTCGGGTGACGATAGATCTTGGACATCGCGGGCTCAAACAGCATCTCCTTGTCGGCAGGGTCGGACGCAATGATTGCGTTCGAAGGAACGACCCAGATCGAAAGCCCCTCGCCGCGCCGGGTATAGATATCTCGCGCCGCCTGTAGCGCGAGAGCCGCATCGGCTGCATGCAAAGACCCCACATGCTTGTGGGCCAACCCGTTACGGCTGCGGATGAAAACTTCCCATAACGGAATATTTTGAACTGTCATGGTTTGGCTCCAATACGGATAAAAAGGATCAAGCAGCGGCTGCAGTCCGGCGCTTTTGCTTTTCTGCGTAAGCGAGCGCGGCTTCCCTGACCCACGCACCCTCGTCGTGAGCCTTGCGTCGTGCCGCCAGCCGGTCGCGATTACAAGGTCCATTACCGGCAAGAACGTTGTTGAATTCCTGCCAGTCGATATCGCCGTAGTCCCAGTGTCCGGTGGCCTCGTTCCAGCGCATACTATCGTCTGGAATTTTCAGATCGAGATACTGGGCCTGCGGCACCGTCGCATCGACAAATTTCTGGCGAAGCTCATCGTTCGAAAAACGCTTGATCTTCCACCGCGTGGATTGATCGCCATGCTGGCTCTGCTGGTCGGGCGGGCCAAACATCATCAGGCATGGCCACCACCAGCGATCAAGCGCGCCTTGCGCCATCGCCTTCTGCTCTGCGGTGCCGCGCGACAGCGTCACCATAATTTCGTAGCCCTGCCTTTGATGGAACGACTCTTCCTTGCAGACGCGTATCATGGCGCGCGCATAAGGCCCGTAGGAGCAGCGGCACAGCGGAATCTGGTTCATGATCGCTGCACCATCGACCAGCCATCCGATCGCACCGATATCGGCCCAGGTCAGCGTCGGATAATTGAAGATCGATGAGTACTTCGCCTTGCCGCTCAGCATCTGATCGACGAGTTCTTCGCGCGAGGTTCCGAGCGTCTCGGCAGCCGCATAGAGATAGAGCCCGTGACCGCACTCATCTTGAACTTTCGCCAGGAGTGCTGCCTTGCGTCGCAGCGTCGGCGCGCGCGTGAGCCAATTGCCTTCCGGCAACATCCCGACAATTTCTGAATGAGCATGCTGGGAAATCTGCCGCGTCAACGTCTTGCGGTACGCCGCCGGCATCCAGTCATTCGCCTCGATCCGCTCTTCGGCCGCGACCCGTGCCTCGAAATGGGCAATCCTCGCCGCATCTTCGCCGGTGGACTCATCGGACTGCGGTGCGTTGAGTGCCTGGGTATACATCTATAGACCTCTCACCGGCTGGCCGCGATCAGCGTTCTAAAACTTGGCCAGACGATATTTGCTCATGCTATTATATATCAAAATTTTACGCCTACAAGATTTTTTTGTAATATATTGTTTCAGGACTCTTTGATTTCATGACCCTTTGAAACGTCTCAACAATTCCGGCCCTGGCTTTGGCAATTGCCCGGTTGCGCTCAAACCATTTTGATCGAGCCATCGTTCCGACATCGGAATCAAGGCGCGATAGATTCGGCCGCACATGTTGCGTGCGACGTTTGCCGGCCAGTCAGCGGGCAGGAGCACTTCGGGAAGTAAAGGATCGCGCAACAGAACACGGCGATAGTGGTGGATCATCAGGACGCGCGCGAGCATGGCCTCCGCTGGATCGATGTCGCCAGCGCTATCGATCCATTTCTCCAAGGGAGAAAAAGCCTGGATGAACTCATGATAGAGCTCGGCAGTACGATCGAGCGGCCAGCCGGCTTCCACCAAACGACGCGCCATCTCTTCAGAGGCTGAAACGCCGAGGTGAATTGTGCTGTCAGGCACTGCAGGAATTTTCACTCCAAGTGGAGCTATCCATGTGCCAGCGATCGGGCTGCCGAAACCGGCTTCCACCAGTTCCGCACGAGATGCGTCGCGATCCGCGCCGCTGCCGATCATGAGTAACTGAAACTGTCCTTGCCAGGTAACCGGACGTGAATTGTAAACGTGTTCGACCGCCGCCTCGAAGCGATCCCGGCCACGTTTCGCAAGCCTGTAAAAACTATTGCGCCCGACCTTGTCGCGCTCGAGCCAACCATCGGCCGCCAATCGCGATACTGACGTGCGAACTACACCACCATCCGTGCCAACCATCTCTAGAAACTTCAAAAGCGTTCCGAGCCAGATCGAACCTCCTCTCGGAACGATCGCATCACCATAGAATGTGATGATGAGCGAACCCGTCTTGGAAGGTTTGCTCTTGAAGCTCTTCAGAACTCCGGAAAGAGGCTTGGTCTTTTTCATCTCGCTGCGGCTGCCGTCTGCAATCCTCGATAACTTGCACTTAGGCAAAAGCCGCCGCAGCAATCAACAACCGTCTTGTTTTGCTGGCGCCTTATTTGGCCATGTGCCGCTTGAACCATTCGATGGTTTTACGATCGCGCTCCCTCCAGTTGAACGACAGGAGGTGGACATCGCCCTCGAACACCGTCAGCTCATACCGCCTGTGCAACGCTTCGAGGACTGTTAATCCGCGAGCTGGGACAATGTTCAGACGAGCGATGGACTCAACAGCCGGCGCGGCCGCGCGCGGGTCGACCGAACCACCGCGATTTCCTTGGAAAATTGCGTAGAGTGGATTTGTTACGATGAGGTCTTCGAATTTATTGTGATGGCAGCATCACGCGGATCAGGCCCTTCGCGACCTGTCCGTGGCAGCCTACGGTCCGGAAACTTCCGTAGCATCGGCGACAACATCCAAAATATCGCAGGTTCGGCGATTTAAGAAATTCAATTGGAGTAAGCAGCGGCGCGCATCAAACGCGCCGCTGCTTCGCCATTAAGCAGGCATTGTCGAGAGATTGAAACGAACCGGCATGAACTTCACCAGTTCTTCCTTCGGGATCTTCTTCTTGACCACCAGTTGTCCGTTTTCGACGCGGCTGATGTAGCAGTCAATAATGCCACAATGATCTTCCTTGCGGATCAGCTTGTCGCCCTGCGGATGGCCGAGCGAGTTCTTCATCTGCATACCTTCAAGGGCCTGAATCACGCCTTCGACATCCTTTCGGTCCTTGTAGCCGGAGGTCTCAACGGCTTGTTTGATCGCAAACAGATCTTCCCAAGCCTGCCAGGAATGACTCTTGTCCATGACGCGCTTGCTGGTTGTTTCACGCGCATGGATGTCATCGACTTCGACCATCTTGTTGTGCTCACGATGGAAAGCGTCGTCCTTGGCTTGAAGCATGCGGGGGAAGGTTTCGAAGAAGTAGGATCCTTCAGCTGCGCCTTCAATATCCTGGGGCGAAATCGCCTCAATGCTGGGCGACTGGGAGAACATCTTGATGTTCTTCTTGTCGAAGCCCATCGACCTCGCCTGCGTGTAGAACGCGACAGCCAGCGGCCCGATAAAGGCCGGCAACAGGACTTCTGTATCGGCCGGAATCTGGGCCAGATATGGTACAAAGTCCTTCGTATCGAGCGGCACTGGAATGCTAGCGAGAACCTTGCCGCCGAGCTTTTCGACAATCAGCTTGGATTCGGCTGCCGTGCTCTGGCCCCAGGCATAATCGGCGAACAACATCGTCCATTTCTTGCCAAGGTTTTCGTAGGCCCACGGAACGCCTGACGCGGCGATCGAATAGGTATCGGCTCCGGTCCGGAAGCTATACCGGGTGCCCTTCGAGCCGGTCACATCGCTCGATTCACCGGTCGAGAAGTAGATCGTCTTGAGTTCAGTTGCGATCGGCAATGAGGATAGCATGATGCCGGAATGAACGGATCCGATGATGAACTCCGCGTTGCTGCGCTGAATGAGATTGCGCAACTTGCGGGCACCAGTCGCCGGGTTGGATTCTGTGTCCTCGGTCGCCAGCTCGACTTTCCGGCCAGCGATACCGCCCTGCTTGTTGATGAGATCGACAGCAACCCTTGCAGATTTGTCATGCCAGTATCCCCAGGATGCGAACACGCCCGTGAGTTCGCAGTGATGCCCGATAACGATTGGGCCGGATGACTGCGCGTAGAGATCTTTCATGATCGTCAGATTGGCGGTACCTGCCGCCGCGCCGCCCGCCAAGGCGTTGTGTAGGAAACTACGGCGTGAGAACTTTCTTGCCATGGTACTGTCTCCCTCTATGAAGTTGTTTTTTTACTGTGTCAGTCCTAGATAGCGATGTACGATTTCAGGCTGCGACTTCAGCTCATGCGAAGTGCCCGAGTAGACAATTGTGCCCTTCTCCATCAGGAAAACCCGCGGACAGAGCTTCAGCGCGGTTTCGACATTCTGCTCGACCAATAGCACCGACACGCCGGCCTGATTGATACGGTAGATCTCGCGCCGAATTTGCGAAACCAGTTTTGGCATAATACCCTCGGTCGGCTCGTCGAAGATAATCAACTTTGGCCGCATCATCAAACAGCGCCCGATTGCAAGCATCTGCTGTTCACCGCCCGACAGGGTGCTTCCGAACTGCTTAAGCCGCTCCTTCAAACGCGGAAAGCAGGCGAATACATACTCTTCTCGTTCGCTATCGCGCTTGCCAGACATCCCGATGTTAAGGTTCTCAAGTACCGTCAAATTCGGGAAGATACCCCGGCCTTGCGGGACGTAACCAATACCATGGCTTGAGATCTTATAGGGCGGGCAGGTACCAAGATCGACATTGTCGAACTCGATCGACCCGCGGCTTCGCGCTGCAAGTCCCATGATCGCGCGCAACGTCGTCGTTTTGCCCACACCGTTCCGGCCGAGCAAAGCAGCGCTTTCTCCTGGCTTCACCTCCATGTTGACGCCCTGCAAGATGTGAAGCTTGCCGATGTGAACGTGGACGTCGCGAAGATTAAGCATGAGCGGCCTCCTCGACGTAGTCTTCGTCTTCCGGCCGCCCGAGATAAGCCTCGCGCACGCGCTCGTCGCCGGAGATTTCTGCCGGGCTGCCAGATACCAGGTTTTCACCCTGCGTCATGACCGTAATATCGTCTGCAATTTCAAAAACGACCTCCATGTCGTGTTCGATGATGACGATATCGATCGTCTGAGCGAGTATCTTGATCTTGTCGACCGTGCGTGACGTCTCCGCCGGGCTCATGCCGCAGGTTGGCTCATCAAGCAGCAGCAACTGCGGATCTGAAATCAAAGCCATCCCGATTTCGAGCAGCGCGACGTCGCCATATGAAAGCGTACCCGCAGCCCGGTGCGCGAGAGACGTCAGCCCGATTTGCTCCAGCGTAAATTCAACGCGCTCGCGCGTCGCATGATCGCTCGAGGCCGAACGGAAGGGATGCAGAACCCCATTGGTCGCATTCCGCGTTACCCAGAGATTTTCGGCGACACTGAGTTGCGGAAATACGCTCTTGATCTGCATCGTTCGCTTGATGCCGATCCGGCTGATTTCATAAGGCTTAAGACCGGTAATGTTGCGGCCCTTGAAGAGGACGCGACCGCCATCCGCCGTATATAGACCCGACACAAGATTGAAGAAGGTTGTTTTCCCGGCGCCGTTCGGGCCGATAATCGCGTGTAGCCGGCCGCTGGTTATGCTCAGGTTGAGTTTGTTGACTGCGGTCAAGCCGCCGAATCTCTTCGTCAAGCCTTCGACTATTAGAACTGACTCGGTCATGGTTCACTCTGCAGGCTTGTTCTGGTTGCTGGCACTTTCTCGCGTGCACTCCAACGCGCGAGCCATTCGTTCCACAAACCGACCAAACCTGTCGGGGCCAGAATGACAACCAGGATGGCCATGACGCCAACGATCAATGAGTGATGTTCCCAGTGCGTCGAGACCACCTCTCGAATAACAATGAACAAGGTCGTTCCTACAACAGGTCCTAGCAATGTTCCCGCGCCACCGACGATGGCCCACACCACCGCTTCGCCGGACACATGATAGAACATGTAAGACGCGGATGCGTATCGGCCGAAAAAGGCAAACAATGCTCCGGAGACACCGGCAAGGAAGCCCGACATCACGAATGCGATCAGTCGAAGCTGATAGACGTTAAGTCCGATCAGCTCGGCGCGGGTGTCATTGTCACGGATTGCCACAAACGCCTTGCCCAGAGGGCTTTGGATGACGCGATGCATCAAGAAGAAGCAGAACGCAACAGCCGCGAAGATAAAGAAATACTGGAACGTTTCGTTGCTGAAGCTGGCGGTATAGCCGCCGAAAGAGAACGTGGGCGGCAATGTAAAGTTGATGCCGTCGTCGCCGCCCGTGACTGATTTCACCGACACTGCGAAGAAATAGAAAATCAGCGAAAACACCACGGTGATGATCGCAAAATAATGCCAGGTTAGCCGGACGGCAAAAATGCCGGCAACCAGCGCGATCGCCACGGAGGCAACAATTCCCAGTCCGAAGGCCGGCCAAAATGACAGGCCGAAGGTTGAGATACCGATCGCTACTCCGTACATGCCAAATCCGAAATACAGCGCCTGCCCGAACGACAACAGACCGACATATCCGAACAGCAAATTCACGCTGGCTGCGAACAGCGACCAGATCATGATTTCGGCGATGACGCTGACCCAGAACTTGTTGATCAGCGCCGGAACGACCCAGGGAACAGCAATCAGCGCCGCGATGAATGCGATCAACATCGCTCGTCTGATCATCATGAGCGACATCGTCATTTAGCCAATCCTTTGAACAGACCTTGCGGTCTAAGCAGTAGCACCGCGCTCATCAGCACGAGCGAAGAAATTCGCGCGACGGTAGGATCGGCGAAGCTCTGGATGATGCCTTCGATCACCGCGAGGAGAACTGCAGCAGCGGCTGTGCCAGGAAGATTGCCGAGGCCGCCAATAATCACGGCCATGAAGCAAAATGGCAGGATATCCACACCGGTGCGAAACTCAACGGTTGTAATCGGCGCCGCCACGACGCCGCCGAGCGCGGCAAGCGCGAAGCCGATTCCAAACGTAAAGATGTAGACATGCTGGGCCGGCACGCCCATCGCGATCGCGGTGTCCCGGTCATGGCGTACAGCACGCATCCAGGTTCCGAGCTTGGTTCGATGCAGGAAGAGAAAGAAGCCCGCCAGAGCAACCAGCGCAATCATTGCAGCGAAAATCCGATAGACATCGTAATTAATACCGAACAACAGGATGGTGTCCTGAATCGGCGGCAGAATGCGGCGCGGCGTTGCGCCGAAGGTGATGCGGACGACTTCTTGCAGGATCAGCGATAGCCCGAACGTTGCGACGATCGAAAGTGCCGCGACGTTACGGATTGGCTGAATGACAATGCGCTGAATAAGCGCGCCCAAAATAAAACCGATGAGCGGGACTATCAGAAAAGCGACCCAGAAGTTGCCCGTCAGATTCAGCGTGAACCAGGCGAGCACGGTGCCGACCATAAAAAAATCGCCGTGGGCGATGTTGATGATGTCGAGCAGGCCGAAAATGATCGACAGCCCGAGAGCGATAAGGGCGATGATCAATCCCCAGATCAGCCCGTTCAGCGCAAGCAGTAACAGTGTATCCAACATGCGAAAACGATCCATTGCGGAGCCGGATGATCCGTTCCTGCGTTAGCCTCCAATTATCGTAGACCGATTACAACAGGCGATGTTATGGAAATATCCGATAATGAAAATTGCGATTTCCGATGACTGGGTGGCGCTGACGTTACGCTGCATAGCAGTATATTTGGGTGCAACAGGGACCCGAATACCAATACCGATGTGCTCAAGCTCTGATTGTGTTGAACAATTTATCTGAAGACCTTCGGTAATACTTCAGTCCGTTGAGCCGCTCTGAGGATCGTTCAGCAGATCATCAAGCAAATGGTGCATCACGCCTTATTGTCGCAGCTGAGCCTTATGCCCTGGCATATGCCTGGAGCAACTCAGCCGAAACCACGTGACGATCGATCTTCAGCTCATCCGCTGAAAGTCCGAGCGCCAGGCCGACCAGCTGCGGTAAATGCAGGATCGGCATGTCGAGCCGTTGCTGCATGTCCTTCTCGATTTCGGGTTGAAAGCTATCGAGAACCGTGTGGCAAAGCGGACAGGGTGTCACCATAGTCTGGGCGCCGGCGATCTTCGCCGCGAGGATGTGCTGACCGGTCAGTTTAATTGCCACGTTTTCATCGTGAGCCGCAGTATGGAAGCCGCAGCATTCGGTCCGCCCGCTGTACTCAATCGGCCGGCAGCCAAGAATTTCCGCAAGCTTCTCCAGCGCGGAATTGTTTCGGGAATCGACGAACCCATAACGCAGTGGCGGCCGGGTAATATGGCAACCATAGAAGGCTGCGACCGTCAGCCCGGTCAACGGATTGACGACCAGTTCTTGCAATCGCGCCTCGCCAATGTCCTCGTGCAGCACCCAGAGAAAATGGCTTATGCGGGTCCGCCCGCTGTAATGCAGGCCTTCTTCCGCTAGCCGCGCGTTAATCGATGCGGCAAGTTCGGAATCGCTCACGAACGCAGCATGAGCATCCAGAATATTCAACGTGCAGGTGTTGCAGATCGTCATCAGCGGCAATCCATGACTTTCCGCCAAAGCCAGGATGCGTACGTTCAGAGCGTAAAATCCGGATGGATCAATCGCGCGCAGCTCCCGCGCTCCGGTGCAGGTGGCGGAGTCAAGTTGCACCAGCTCAAGCCCAAGTTTGGCGGTCACAGCATGCGTTGCTTCGTTGAGTTCAGCACACGTGCTTCGGGCGGAGCATCCGGGGTAGTAAGCAAATTTCATTTTCGATGAATGTCCTTGCCGAGCAGCCGGCTTGCCGCCGATGCAGCGCCGGTTCTGATGTTAAAAACCGTTTTGAATGGATCGATCTTCCCGCGCATCAATAGCCGTATTGCTCGCGATAGTCCCGATAGAACCCGATATCCTTGCACACGTAAGATGAGCGCGGTGGGGTCAACGCGCCCGCGAGTTGCAACAATGTCCCGTAGCGCCAGCGAATGTTTCGCCATTTCTGGAACGAGCTGGGCGGCCTTCGCTTTTAGCGGCTCAATGATTCGGCTGACGATCGGAATACTCGCCGGGCATGCCTCTTCACACTTATAGCAAGACACGCAGTTGAAGATGCCCGTCTCGGCGAGCGAACGTTTGATTTTTTCAGGATCATTGCGAGGATCAAGTGCAGTTTGAGCTAACTGAACGAGAGGAGCCGGACCGGCAAAATTGGTCAGATCTCCAAGTCCGATCACTGGGCACGCCGAATAGCAGCACATGCAGCCGATACAATCGAGCGCCTTCGATGCATCCTTCATCTGCCGGTGATTGAGCGGCTCGGGAAATTGTGGATAGGGCGACGTACGCGCGATCCAAGGCTCAAGACTCGCGACCTTGTTTTCATAAGGCGCGCGGTCAACAACAAGGTCGCGAATGACGGGAAGATTCCGCAGCGGCTCGATCGTCATGTTGGGTTCAGCCGCCTCCCAACACGCGAGCACTTCGCGTCCATTCATTCTGACCGCGCAAGTTCCGCACATCTTCGATCCACAGAACCAGCGGTAAGCAAGATCAGGAGCATCGCGTTCAGCGATGGCGTTCAGAACGTCCAAAACACGCATCCACTTCCGATAGGGCACGCTGAATTCCTGATAAGCAGCGATCCCTTCGGCACGATCGAAGCGGCGTATTTTCACCGCTATGCTGTCCCCCGGCACGAGCCGTGAGTTTCGCGCCGCAAGCGTATCGTGTTCATCGCCCGGACCGGGTCCACGCGCGATGGAGGCAAATTGGTCCGGTGCGGGATTCACCAAGCGACCTCAAGATTGTCTTTTACTGCAAAGCCCGGTTTGAAGAACGGCAGATCGTATGGTCGCTTCTCGAAAGCAATATCGTTGCCGGACTTCTTAATGATGTTGGCGGCCAGCCAATTATCATTGTCGGTCAGAGGGAAATCCTGACGCAAGAATGGCCCTCTGCTTTCTTCTCGCTGGAGCGACGAGCGAATAATAAGCTCACAAGAATCGATCATGTTGATGACGTCGATGGCATCCAGCCATTCGTAATTTGCCGAGTTGGTTTGGTTTGCGATTCCCATATCAGGCAGCAAGTCTTGTCGTATGCATCCGATATCGTCGAGAGCCGACCTTAGATCTGCCGCGTTCTTTTCAACGCCAACCTTGTCCCACATCAGAGTGCGGATTTTTTCTTTCACGAATGCCGGCGTTACACCTTTATTGGGCGAACGCCGTAGTAATTCCAGTCTCCGGATTTCGGCGGCGATATCCTGTTCAGGTGCGTGACTGAGGTTCAACTTTGGCAAATCGTTTGCAATGCCATCAGCAACAACCTTGCCGTCATAGGTTGCGAGCCCGATCAGGCCATTGCTGTGGCCGCCGACGCCGCCCGCGACATAGAGGCCTGGCACGGAAGAACGCATGGTCGCGGGATCAACATCGATTCCACCTTGACGATAATGTGCGGTAACGGCCGTTTCGACCATCTGTTGCGGGAATTGCAAACCCAGTTGACGGAATGCTTTGCCGTAAGTCGTGTAAGCATCGACTTCTGCCGGGTCGCAATTGTCGAAGCCCGCATAATAGCCGCCTTCGTAACTGGCTTTGCCCGCACGAACTTGCTTTGCCAGCGCCTTCAATTGGACGGTGTATGGACCGTAGGCGAGAGGATCGTCCTGCTGCTGATTGAAGAATTCTTCCCCGGCCGAATTGATCATGCGTGCGGACTTTTCTGAGCCGAGCATGGGATTCGGATAAATTTGCATGCGCTGCCATGTCGGCGGATCGGCAATGTCGTTGGTGTGCCACCACTGCATTTCCATGTTGACGAGCGAAGCACCTGCGCGCCACGCAAGTGCGATACCATCAGCCGACATTTCGCGTGTGCCGGTGGAGCGCGTGTGCAAGCGGTCGGAATATCCGGTAGCCATGATAACGGCGCGGGCGCGGACAACGGTGTACTCACCGCTCATGTAGTTCAGGCAAAATAAGCCACCGACAGAACCGTCGGGATTATGCAACAGAGCCGTCACAACGGTCTCTTCGAGTCGTGGAATGCCAGCCTTTATGATCTGCTTGCGCCGCAGGTCCATAAATGGAACGCCTGAGTTGCCCTGTACGTTGGCGGCGATGCTGCGAATCTTGCCGGGGCTGGTGACGATCTCCCCGGCATTGTCGCGCCGGAAATAAAGTCCGGCCTCCTCAAGTTCGGGATAGTAAATGTTCTCGATCCACTGGCCGCACCGGCTCGCCCAATGCTGATCGATGAGAAACTGATTGTGATATTTGATCAGGAATTCTGCGGTGTTGCGCGCTTGATCTTCGGTGTTACCCAACAGGCGGCCACCGATGACCAGATTGCCTGCAAAGATGGAAGCGCCGCTCTTCCCCACCAGACCCTTGCAGATAACGATCGGCTTGATGCCGCATTTGAACAGACTGAGCGCTGCATAGCAGCCGGCAGCTCCGCCACCCACGATGGCTACATCGGTCGTCAGCACATGCATCGCAGGCCTCGGATAATCGCACTCACGCTACCGACTATCGCATGAAATGGCACGATCTCATGCTTAAAGAGTGCGTGGTGGGCCCGGCAGGACTCGAACCTGCAACCAGACCGTTATGAGCGGTCGGCTCTAACCATTGAGCTACAGGCCCTTCCCGGCGGCCTTGCGGCGCGACAGGTCGTCGTTCCCATACAATGTGCGGGGGTAACCGGCAATCTTTTGAATATAATTGTCAGGCCGGAGCGAGTTGCATCCGCTGCCGCGCACGCAGTATCAGCATGACCGCGATGGCGACGTTAAGCGCATTCCACGCAACGCCATTCAGGAATGCCGCCCCATAAGACCCGGTTTTGTCGAAGATCAATCCGGATACCCATCCTCCGAACGACATGCCGAGAATGGAACAAAAAATGACGATGCCGATGCGCGTCGCCGCCTCGCCCGCTGGCATCGACTCCCGGACAATGATTGCATAGCTCGGCACGATGCCACCCTGGAACAATCCGAACATCGCAGAGATGATGTAGAGTGAGTACAGACTGTCGAAGAACATATAGAACATCAGCGCAAACCCCTGCGCCAGAGATCCGATCAGTAGCGTCTTCAACCCGCCGATCCGGTCAGCTAGAAACCCCGAACCGATCCGGCTGACGATTCCGAGCCCCAGCATGATCGATAGCATTTCTGCGCCACGCGCCACGCCATAACCGAGATCACCGCAGTAAGCGACAATGTGGACCTGCGGCATCGCCATAGCGACGCAGCAGGAAATCGCTGCGATACTGAGGATCGCCGTCAATGAATTTACGCTGAGATTGAGATCGATCTTGGGCACAAAATTAGACGGGTGAACCCGCGCCGAACCATCACGCATCCGCGACCGCAGGGCCAGCAGCGCGAGAGCCATGGCAATGGTCGAACTGACCGCGACCGCCACGATCGTTGTGCGCCATCCCACCGTTGCCATTCCATGTTCGATCAGAAGCGGCCAGATCGCGCCACCGACATAGTTTCCGCTTGCCGCGATCGTCACCGCGAGACCGCGGCGGCGCTCGAACCAGTGCGACGCTTCCGCCATCAACGGAGCGAACGTCGCGGCCGCCCCGAGGCCAATGGCGAAGTGGCAGAGATTGAACAGCAATAGCGAAGGCGACACGGCCGCAGCCAGATAACCGATAAAGAGGATAATGGCGCCGGTGCCGAGCGCGACGATGATGCCGTGGCGATCGGAGAGCTTGCCCAGCAGCACGGCGCCCGAGCCAAACCCGAGCATGCAAAGGGTAAAGGCCAGCGAGACATCGGCGCGCGTCGCAGCGAAGGCCGCCTGCACCACCGGCAACACCACCACAACCGACCAAAGCCCGACGCTCCCAATCGATCCGATCAGCAAAGCAATGCCGAGTCTGATCCACGCATCGCGGGAATCCGGCTTGAACGCAGTGGCTTTTAGCATTGAGTCGACGGTACCCGGCACCAGCGCAATGTCGCGGCATGTGACCCGCGGGTCAAGACAGGCGACGAACTCAGTGGGGGCATAGGTGCTCCAATAAAGTTGACGATTTTCTTACTGGCTTTCCCGAACCGTCGGTCTAGCCTCGCGTTCGGACGCTCAAAGAACGCGCCATCATTGGGGAAACAACAATGTCAGCCGACCGTAACGGGATTTCTGCATCCGGCACCATGCCGCGGCGCACACTTTTACAGCTGACCGCAGGAGCGGCAGGCTTGATTGTGGCCGGAACAGCAACACAGGCCACCGCAGCTGAGAACGCTCAAATCAAGGCTGAAGAGCATTGGGTGATGAAAGGCGCGGTCAAGCTTTACTTGTATCGCAAACGGATCGTGACCGCTGCGAACGAGCGCCGCCCGGTGTTGTTTCTGGTCCACGGCTCGACGGTTTCAAGCCGCGGCACCTATGACCTGATTTTCCCGGGCAACACCAGCTACTCGGCCATGGAGCACTTCGCCAAGCTCGGTTACGACGTCTGGACCATGGACCATGAGGGCTACGGCCATTCGTCGCGCACGTCGGACAATTCAGGTATCCAGACCGGCGTCGCCGATCTCAAGGCCGCATTGCCCTATGTCGAAACCATCACCGGCCAGTCATCCGTCGCGATGTTCGGCGAATCGTCCGGAGCGATCCGGGCTGGCGCCTTCGCGATGGTCGAACCCAACCGCGTCTCCCGGCTGATCCTCCACGCTTTCACCTATACTGGCGAGAAAGCGCCGGAGATGGATCGCCGCCGCAAGAATGTTGAAGCCTACAAGGCAAACCCGCGCCGGCCCTTCGGGATTGCTCAGGTACGCAACATGTTCGATCGCGATGTCGCCGGCAAATCCGACCCTGCATTGATCCAGGCGCTGGCCGACAGCGAGCTGAAATTCGGCGACAGCGTGCCGAGCGGAACATATCTGGATATGGCGATCAACATGCCGATGGTTGATCCCACCAAACTGCGCTGCCCGGTGTGCCTGGTGCGTCCGGAGCACGACGGCAACGCGACCGAGGAAGAGCTCTATACGTTCTTCCGTGCGCTGGATGGCATCGACAAACAGTTCGTCCTGCTACACGGCATGACCCATGGCGGCGCCATGGTCGGTCCGCATCGCCAGCGCCTCTGGCACGTCATGCACACGTTCTTCGAAAGCCCGCCTCCGCCAGCGGCCTGAGAACAGACCGCCGGACCATCGACCCGACCAGAAGCAACAGCGGCTAGAATCTAGCCGCTGTTTGCGTTTGCACCTCGATATTAACCCTTTGCTAACCATAAACCGGGCAAAAATTGCCGAGTGAAGTTGAGTGTCGTCGGTCGTGCAGAACGGGGGCAACATGCCCGTGGAAGCAAGCGCGGTACCTCACTTGCGAGGCGGTGGCCCTTCGGCCGCCGCGCAGACCTTTGGCGGCCGCGGCCGTCACAAGCGTGGGGAAACGGCGACCATGGTTGATGTGACCGCGGGCCAAGGATCGGGATCAGGACAAAACCTCGGAATTCCGAGCCTCGGTGACATTGGGGCCATGCTGCGGCGGGGCGACATCGCCCTTGCCATCGGCATCCTCGTCATCCTTGCAGTTTTGATCGTTCCGCTGCCCGCTATCGTGCTCGATCTGCTTCTGGCGATCTCGATTACATTGTCGATCCTGATCCTGATGACGGCGCTGTTCATTCAGACGCCGATTGAATTCTCCGCCTTCCCGACCGTGCTGCTGATTTCGACGATGCTGCGGCTGTCGCTCAACCTCGCATCGACCCGCCTGATCCTGTCGAAAGGCCATGAGGGCACCGCTGCCGCTGGTCACGTCATTGAGGCGTTCGGCCACTTCGTGATGGGCGGCAACTTCGTCATCGGCATTATCGTGTTTGCCATCCTGGTGATTGTCAATTTCGTGGTCATCACCAAGGGTTCAGGCCGTATCGCAGAAGTCGCCGCACGCTTCGCCCTCGACGCCATGCCCGGCAAGCAGATGGCGATCGACGCCGATCTCTCGGCTGGTCTGATCGACGAGAAGACCGCCAAGGACCGCCGCAAGCTGCTGGAAGACGAGAGCGGCTTCTTCGGCGCCATGGACGGCGCGTCCAAGTTCGTGCGCGGCGACGCCATCGCTGGACTGCTTGTGGTTTTCATCAACGTCATCGGCGGCATCATCATCGGCGTCGCGCAACAAAACCTGTCGTTCTCGGAGGCGGCGCGAACCTACACGCTCCTCACCGTCGGCGACGGTCTTGTCACGCAGGTCCCGGCCTTGATCGTGTCAACCGCAGCTGGCCTGCTGGTCTCGAAGGCCGGCGTCACGGGCGCAGCGGACAAGGCTCTCATCAAGCAGTTCACCGGCTATCCGCAGGCGCTCGCCATGTCGGCCGCCGTCATGCTCATTCTGGGCCTGTTGCCGGGCATTCCGATGCTGCCGTTCCTGTTGCTGGGCGGTGGCGCTGCCGCGCTCGCGATCAAGGCTCGCAAAAGCAACTACCTGGCAATGACCGACAAGATGAAAGGCGAAGCCGAGACGCCGGCAGCTGCCGCGGCAGCCGCCGCCGCTGCGGAAGAGCCGATCTCGGCGTCTCTCAAGATCGACGATCTCAAGATCGAGCTCGGATACGCACTCCTGCCGCTGGTCAACGGGCCGGACGGAACAGACCGCCTGACCGAGCAGATCAAGGCGCTGCGGCGTTCGCTGGCGATGGAAATGGGTTTCGTGATGCCGTCGGTGCGCATCCTCGACAATGTTCAGCTCGAGGCCAACACATACATCATCAAGATCAAGGAGGTTGATGCCGGCTCGGGGCGCATCTGGCCGAACCAGTACATGGTCATGGATCCGTCCGGCAATCAGGTTGGCTTGCCCGGCGTGCAAACGACCGAGCCGACGTTCGGCCTGCCCGCGACCTGGGTCGATGCCGTTCTCAAGGAAGAAGCATCGCTCAAGGGTTACACCGTCGTCGATGCCGCCACGGTGCTGTCGACTCACCTCACTGAATTGCTCAAGGCCAACGTGTCGGACCTGCTGTCGTATGGCGAAGTCCAGAAGCTGCTCAAGGATTTGCCGAAGGAACAGGGCGAATTGGTCAAGGACATCATTCCGAGCCAGATCACAGCCTCGGGCGTCCAGCGCGTGCTGCAACTGCTGCTCGCAGAACGCATCTCGATCCGCGATCTGTCGACCATCCTCGAAGGCGTCGCCGACGCGCTCGCGTTCTCGCGCAATCCGTCGACCATCGTCGAGCACGTTCGCGCCCGCCTCGCGCGCCAGATCTGCGCGCAGAACACGTCGGTCAACGGCTACCTGCCGCTGATCGCGATGTCGGCGAAATGGGAGCAGGCGTTCGCCGAGTCGCTGATTGGCACCGGCGAAGACCGCAGCCTTGCGATGCAGCCCTCAAAGCTGTCGGAATTCATGACCATCGTTCGCGACCGCTTCGAACAGGCCGCCCGTGAGGGCGAGGCACCAGTCCTTGTGACGTCGGCCGCGATCCGGCCGTTTGTCCGCTCTTTGGTGGAGCGATTCCGCGCCCAGACCAATGTCATGTCGCAGGCCGAGATTCACCCGCGTGCCAAGCTCAAGACGGTCGGCAGCATCTAGCGCACCGTCAATTTTGGCCGGTGGGCATCGGTTGGCAGCGCCGCCTAATTTAAGGCAAGTAATTGTTTTATATAAGTTTTCTCACAAAAGAAGTGTTGCAGTACAGCCACAAGCAATCGGTATGACGTCAGATTCACAAATTTTCACGTCAATGTGAGGGGGTCTTAGGAACCGATAGGCGGCTCCCTACGTTCTTGGTCTACATGCGCTTTGAACCTGCTCGTTGGAAAGCCCGACCAACTCCAGTGCAGCCTATCAAGAGCGGCAGGAGGCTTCAATGAACCACTCGATTTACAGTGCGGATCGGACGACCCACCTGAAGATCGTTGTCGTTGCGCTGGTTGCGGCCATCGCAGTGGCAGGACTTGGAATCACCGCCCGCGTCAATTCGGATGATGGTTTGACGCAGACCGCGAGCGCGAAGAATCAGAATCCCGGAGTTGTGAAGGCCGGCAAGCCGGTCGTGATCACCAGTTCGGGCAACACGGTGATACGTTAATCGAAGAATTCAAGAATTCACGCGGCTCTTCCCAGCCCCCCGAAGTCGCCACGTGAGTAACTGGAAGACCAAGTAGACGACCCCCAAGTAGACGACCCCAAGTGACTCGACGGAAAACGCCCGCTCCCCACGGGCGTTTTCTTTTTGGGCGCATGGCTGCTTCCTGCTGCGCAAACGGCTACGCCAAGCGCGCATTCTTTTGTCCGATCCAGTTGTCAAACAGCCACGTGCTCTTCGTCATTCCAGCGCGCGCTCACTTATCCTCACTGTCGTTCCGGGGCGCGAGTGAAACGAGCGAACCCGGAATCCATGCACCCAAGAACTCTGAGTATGCGGTGAGATGGATTCCGGGTCTGCCCCGGAGCCGGTCATCGGGCTCGCCGAGGCGAGACCCGGTGGGGGCATCCCGGAATGACGACGGAGTAGACACGCGCCGTCACCCCTGTTGTTTGAGGCGCGGGGGCGCCGTAGCTCTATTCTCCGTCTTCACCCTCATGAGAGGGCGCGCGGAACGCCGGACGCGCGATGCGTCCGCAGCCTCGTGTGTAAAAGTGAAGTGAAACACACGAGCATAGTCACCACGAATACACCGGGGTCGCCCGGCGTTCCGCACGCAGTGGTTTTTTCGGCTTGCTTCGTGCTCTCCCCGGTGGCGATTGATACGCTTGGGTTCGTCTCCGTCGGGACTGAGGGTGTCC
>JAKFUP010000098.1 GCA_021732625.1 Hyphomicrobiales bacterium | reverse complement strand
GGATCACTGGCGCAGACGTCCTTGCATTCAGCGACATTGCTGCGCGCGCGGAGATTTTTCAGGTCGAGGCTGGGAAGATCGAACGGCGGGCTTAATCACTTGCCAACGCCGCGTCACAAACCTAATCCGGATTAGTCCAGACGGCTGAGCTGTTCCTCGGTGACCACGCGCTCAATGTTTTCCGTCTTGCTGCGGATACGATAGCGCGGACGTCCGTCGGCTTCGATCGGCAGGCACGAGACGATAGTGTAGACGCTGCGTTGCTTGATGACGGCGCGGCCCTGCGGTCCCTGAAGCTGGTGATGGACGTCATCGTTGATCGCGTAATTGTGGGCCATCTGATCGCTCTCCACCGCAGTTTAATCCGGCACCGCCGGATTGTCCCGCCGCTTATCTGATTGTTTGAACACGACCTTTGCCGAAAACCGGTCCCCGCTTTTCAGGATCGCGCTCCAGACAGGCTTTTAGTCCATCGGGTGGCCGAAAAGCAACAAATCCCGCTCATCCAATGCGTCGACCGGTTAACGGCGGGGCGGCGGGAAACGGCGTTTCAAGGGCTTACCAGACGCCCGAATTGCCCCGCGAACGAGCTATTCTGCAGGGCCTTTCCGGTAGCTTTGGAGGATCGCAGAAATCGGGCCTCGCGGACCTTGAAGAACGGCAGAAAATCGCCATGTTTTCAAAATCTTACGCGCCCTGACTTTGCCCTATACGCCATGCCTGATTCGTGGCACAAATCAATGATTCCGCGTGTGTGTTTTCCCGCTGATTCGAGACCCATTCCGAAAGCTGTCACATGACCGAACCTGCCCGGCAGCCGATCGCCGATTCAGTCCCCCCTGCCCCCGCCGAATACGGCGCTGAATCGATCCGGGTGCTGAAAGGGCTGGACGCGGTCCGCAAACGCCCGGGCATGTACATCGGCGACACCGATGACGGTTCCGGCCTGCATCACATGGTCTACGAAGTCGTCGACAACGCCATCGACGAGGCGCTCGCCGGCCACGCTACGGCAGTCCAGGTCGTCCTCAACGCCGACGGCTCGGTGACGGTGCGCGACGACGGGCGCGGCATTCCTGTCGACATCCACAAGGGCGAAGGCATCTCGGCAGCCGAAGTCATCATGACCCAGCTCCATGCCGGCGGAAAATTCGACCAGAACTCCTACAAGGTCTCCGGCGGCCTCCACGGCGTCGGCGTCTCGGTCGTCAACGCGCTGTCGAGCAAGCTGCAACTGCGCGTCTGGCGCGACGGCAAGGAGCACGCCATCGAGTTCGCCCACGGTGACGCGGTGGCGCCGCTCAAGGTTGTCGGCGACGCCAACGGCAAACGCGGCACCGAAGTGACGTTCCTCGCTTCGACCGAGACCTTCACCAATGTCGAATACGATTTCGCCACGCTGGAGCATCGCCTGCGCGAACTCGCGTTCCTGAATTCCGGCGTCAACATCGTGCTGTCGGACATGCGCCACGCGGTCGAAAAGCGTGAGCAGATGATGTACGTCGGCGGCGTGATCGAGTTCGTCAAATATCTCGACCGCAACAAGAAGGCGATGGTCCCCGATCCGATCATGATCACTGCCGACATGAACGGCATCGGCGTCGAGGCCGCGCTGTGGTGGAACGACAGCTACCACGAGAACGTGCTGTGCTTCACCAATAACATCCCACAGCGTGACGGCGGCACCCATCTGGCCGGCTTCCGCGGCGCGCTGACACGCCAGGTCAACGGCTACGCCGATGCGATCGCCAAGAAAGAAAAGATCGCGCTGACCGGCGACGACTGCCGCGAGGGCCTCACTGCCGTGCTGTCGGTGAAAGTGCCCGATCCGAAGTTTTCGTCGCAAACCAAGGACAAGCTGGTGTCCTCGGAAGTGCGTCCCGTCGTCGAGAACGTGCTCAACGAGGCACTCGCCGCGTGGTTCGAGGAACACCCCGCTGAAGCGAAGCTGATCGTCAACAAGGTGGTGGAAGCCGCTGCCGCACGAGAAGCCGCCCGCAAAGCGCGCGAACTGACCCGGCGCAAGGGCGCGCTCGATATCGCCTCGCTGCCCGGCAAGCTCGCCGACTGTCAGGAGCGCGATCCCGCGAAGTCCGAATTGTTCATCGTCGAGGGCGACTCGGCCGGCGGCTCCGCCAA
Organism: Hyphomicrobiales bacterium; assembly: GCA_021732625.1. Taxonomy (GTDB): domain Bacteria; phylum Pseudomonadota; class Alphaproteobacteria; order Rhizobiales; family Xanthobacteraceae; genus SG-bin9. The sequence continues at coordinate 27,492 of JAKFUP010000098.1, read as the reverse complement.
GCAGGGCCGCGACCGCGCGTTCCAGGCGGTCCTGCCGCTGCGCGGCAAGATCCTCAACGTCGAACGCGCGCGCTTCGACAAGATGCTGTCGTCCGAGCAGATCGGCACGCTGATCACCGCGCTCGGCACCGGGATCGGCCGCGACGACTTCGATCTGTCCAAGCTACGCTATCACAAGATCATCGTGATGACCGACGCCGACGTCGATGGCGCGCATATCCGCACGCTGCTGCTGACGTTCTTCTTCCGCCAGATGCCGTCGCTGATCGATGGCGGGCATCTCTATATCGCGCAGCCGCCACTCTACAAGGTGTCGCGCGGCAAGTCCGAGCAATACCTGAAAGACGAACGCGCGCTGGAAGATTACCTGATCGCGACCGGCCTCGACGATTGCGTGCTCAACCTCGCAACCGGCGAAAGCCGCTCGGGCCGCGATCTGCGCGCGCTGGTCGAGGACGCCCGCGTCATCCGCGGCACACTGCATAACCTGCACAGCCGCTACAATCGCAGCGTGGTCGAGCAGGCTGCGATCGCCGGCGTGATGAACCCTGCGATCATCGGCAATGTCGAGACCGCCAATCAGGCGGCGGCCTACATCGCCAAGCGACTCGATGCGCTGGCCGACGAGGTCGAGCGCGGCTGGAGCGGACGCTTCACCGAAGGCGAAGGTTTTCTGTTCGAGCGCACCGTGCGCGGCGTCAAGGATGTTGCGATCATCGACGATGCCCTGCTCGGTTCGGCTGACGCGCGCAAGCTCGACGAACTTGCCCCGGCGCTGCAGGACGTCTACCCGCGCACCGCGACCTTGCGGCGGAAAGACACCGAAATTCCGATCCACGGCCCGGTGTCGCTGTTCGAGGCGGTCACCGACGGCGGCCGCAAGGGCGTATCGCTGCAGCGCTACAAAGGCCTCGGCGAGATGAACCCGAGTCAGCTTTGGGAAACCACGCTCGACACCAACGAGCGCTCGCTGCTGCAGGTCAGGGTCAAGGAAATCGACGAGGCCGACGACATCTTCACCAAACTGATGGGCGACGTCGTCGAGCCGCGCCGCGAATTCATCCAGGATAATTCGCTCAGCGCCAACGTGGACGTGTAAACTGTTGTCATTCCGGGATGCACCGGCGGTGCAGACCCGGAATCTCCGAATCTGCGGCACAATCGAGATTCCGGGTTTACGCTAAAGCGCGCCCCGGAATGACAACAGTTAAATCCCCGCCTTGAGTGCGGCGCAATCTGCGCTAGCATGGCTCTCATGACATTTGCCGAGAGCTTGCGATGAATCGCCCCGTCACCGAACGCGCATCGTCGTTTTTCAACGACTTGCTCAACACCCTGACCGAACGCGGCCGCAGCCTGCTGCAATGGCGCGGGTCCGAGGCAACTTTGACGCAGGCCCAGCTGGTCGAGCTTGGCGAGGCGCTGCTGTCACGCCGTGGCGAGGCCACCGGCGTCGCTCTGGCGCAAACACTGCTGGCAGCTTACGCAGCCGCACCTCACGCCGACCGCATGGCCTTTCTCAACGCCATGGCTGAGCAGTTCGGCCCCGACGAAGCTGAGCTGACCAAAGCGATCGAAACCGTCCGCAACGGCGATCTGAGTTCCGAAGCGGTCAATCGCCTGCACAAGGCCGCCGAGCCGCGGCGGCAGGAATTGATCCGGCGCCTCAACCTCGCGCCGGGCGGCACCGCGGCGCTGGTGAAAATGCGCGAGGAGCTACTCGTTGCACTGCGCGAACGGCCGCAGCTCGCACATGTCGACAGCGACTTCAGTCATCTGTTCGGTTCGTGGTTCAACAGGGGTTTTCTCGTGCTCAGGCGCATCGACTGGACCACTCCGGCAAACATCCTGGAAAAGATCATCCGCTACGAGGCGGTGCACGCCATCGAGAACTGGGACGATCTGCGCAATCGCCTCGCGCCGTCCGACCGCCGCTGCTACGGCTTCTTTCATCCGCAGCTCGTCGATGAACCGCTGATCTTCGTCGAAGTGGCACTGACCCGCGAGATTCCGCCGGCGATCGCGCCATTGCTCGATCTCGAACGCAAGGCGATTGGCGCAAACGAAGCCACCACTGCGGTGTTCTATTCGATCTCGAACACCCAGCGCGGGCTCGGCGGCATTTCGTTCGGCAATTTCCTGATCAAGCAGGTGGTCGAGGACATCAAGCGCGAGTTGCCGAATCTGACGACATTCGTGACGCTGTCGCCGGTGCCGGGTTTTGCCGATTGGCTCAACAAGGAACGCACCAACGCCGAATCGTCGGTGCTTGATTCCGATCAGCGTGAAGCACTCAACAATCTCGACATCGCGAACTGGGTCAGTGATCCGGTGCTGTGCGCGCGGATCGAACCGGCGCTGCTCTCGGCCGCGGCGGCTTACTTCCTCACTGCGCGCACCTCGCGCGGCGGCCTGATCGATGCGGTGGCACGTTTTCATCTCGGCAACGGCGCGCGGCTGGAGCGGCTGAACTTCCTCGGCGACCGCTCCGAGAAAGGCATGCAGCAGTCCCACGGCTTGATGGTGAACTACCTCTATGCGCTGAACGAGATCGAGAGCAATCACGAAGGCTATGCCGAGAAGCGTCACGTCGCGGCCTCGACCAGCGTCCGCAAGCTGCTGTCCGCGCGGCAAGCTCAGAGCGACAGCACACCGCTCGCGCCAGCCACGTCCTGAGACGAGCTTCCGTTACTTTCCGTCGCCGACCAGTTTCCTGAATTTCGCGATTTCCTGCGGCACGAACTGCGCGAGATAGTCCGGCGACAACTCATTCTCCTCCGCCGGGGATGAACCGAGGTCGTCAAGCCGCTTCTGGTAATCCTTGTTGGCAACCGCCTTGCGCATCGCATCGTTCAGCTTGGCGATGATGGGCGCCGGCGTATCTCGGGGCGCAAACAACGCATACCAGCCGTTGATCTCAAACTGCGGAAGCCCCGCTTCGCTCGCGGTCGGAACGTCGGGCAGCTGCGTGAGCCGCGTCTTCGATGCCAGTGCGATGCCCCTGACCAGGCCACCCTGGATCGCGGGAGCCGCCGACGCCGAGGAGTCGCAAAGCCCGTCGATCTGGCCGCCGATCAAATCTTTCAGCGCCGGTCCACCACCGCGATAACCGATCAGCGTCACATCGATGTCGGCAGCCTGGATAAAGGTTTTGCAAAAAAGATAATTCTGCGAGCCAACGCCGGAATGGCCGATGTTGAGTTTGCCGGGATTCTGTTTTGCATAGGCGATGAACTCGGCAAGGGTCTTCGCCGGGAAATCTTTCTTGATCGCGACCACCGCTGAACTCTTGGTGAACATGCCGATCGACGCGAAATCGTCGGGCGTGAACTTCACCTCCGGCGTGAAGATGTACATCGCGGTATTGGTGCCGCTATTGCCCTGCACGATGGTGTAGCCGTCAGGTGCAGATTGCACGACCCGCGCAAGTGCCACCGCGCCCCCGGCGCCACCGATGTTTTCGATGATGAAGCGCTGGCCCAGGATCTGGCCCATCAGTTCGGCGATCAGCCGGGCGTTGACGTCTGAACTGCCGCCAGCCGCGAACGGTACAATCAGCGTAATCGGGCGCGCCGGATAATCTTGCGCCGCGGCAGGGAGTTCCAACAACGAAAGCCCAACCGCGGCAATCCAGCCGTGCAGTGCCCGGACAAGTCCAGTGGCGCCCATGCGCTTCCTCTCCTGTTGTTTTGAGCGCACTCTACAGAGGAACGGCTTGGGCGCAAAGAATTCGGGCGCAAAGAAAATGCCCTTTCGCAAAGCAATCTCCCGCAGCGCGAAAACACCCCGTTACGCGACACGGCTACTCCGATGCGGCACAAGGGAGCTGAGCATAACGGGGCGTTGACGGCGAGCCGTTGCAACTCTATCGAATTCTTCGAACGGACAAGACGGACGAGGCGCCAACATGGCCAATGAAACCGCAACGCTTGCTGCCTATGTCGCCAATCTCTCTTACAACGAGATTCCGGCGGAGGTGCTGGAGCGCGCCAAGGTCCTGACACTCGACTTCCTCGGCAGCGCCGTTCGGGCGCGCAGTGAAGCGGATTCGACGCCGTCCATTCTGGCCATGCTTTCCGCGCTCGGTCTCGACGGCAAAGGCGAGGCAACGGTATTCGGCGACAGCAAGACCTACACGCCGGCGGTGGCAGCGCTGCTGAATGGTGCGCTCGGTCATTCGCTCGATTTCGACGACACCCACGCGGATTCCTCGCTGCATCCGAGCGCGCCTGTGGTGCCGGCTGCGTTCGCCGTCGGCGAAATGGTCGGCGCATCGGGCCGTGAGGTGCTCACCGCCATCGTTGCGGGTTATGAAGTCTGCTGCCGGCTCGGCAATGCGCTCGATCCGACATCGCATTACGCGCGCGGCTTTCATCCGACCGCCACCGCCGGAACATTCGGTGCGGCGGCCGCGGCGGCGAAGCTCTACAAGCTGTCCGCCGATCAGATCGTCAACGCATTCGGCGTCTCGGGCAGCCAGGCCGCAGGCTCGCTACAATTTCTGCTCAACGGCGCGTGGAACAAACGCTTTCAAGTCGGCGCGTCCGCGATGAACGGCGTGATCGCCGCTACGCTGGCCAAGAACAGCTTCATCGGCTCCAGCGATGCGATTGAGGGCAAACACGGCCTGCTCGCCGGTTACAGCGACAACCCGCACCCCGAGAAAGCCATCGCCGGTCTCGGGCGCGTCTATGAAACACTGAAGGTCGGCATCAAGCCGTATCCGAGCTGCCGCTATACCCACGCGGCCATCGATGCGCTGATCGCGATGCGCCGCGATCACAATCTCACGCCGGAGACGATCCAGCGCGTCGAGATCGGCCTGCATCGCAACGGCATCACGCTGACCGGCGACGCCGCGACCAAGCGGCATCCACAGAACGTGGTCGGCGGCCAGTTCTCCATGTTCTTCACCGGCGCGGTCGCGCTCGACCAAGGCTCGTTCGGCTGGGACGACTACAAGCGGCTCGGCGATCCGGCGCTAAATGCGCTCGCCGACAAGATCGAGGTGGTGCAGGACGACCAGCTCGAGATCGGCCGCAGCCATCCGTTCGGCGCCCGCGTCACCGTCACCAGCAACGACGGCACCCACGAACGGCTGCACGACGATCCGTCCGGCGAGCCGGCATCGTTTCCGCCGCCGGCAGCCATGCATCAGAAATTTCTGCAACTCGCGAAGCCCGTGCTCGGCCATCGCGCCGCGAGCTTCGCCGACGCGATCCTGTCGATCGACAAACTCGATCAGGTGCGGCTCGCGGCGGGATTGGGCCGGCCGCAGTAGCCGTAACTAAAACGCGGTATAACCGCCATCGATCACAAGGCAGTCGGTGGTGTGATACGACGACGCCTTGCTCATCAGATAGACCGCGATGCCGCCGAAATCCGACGGCTCGCCGAACCGCCGAACCGGAATGCGCGGCATCACGTTGTCGACGAACTTCTCGTTCGCCATGATGCCCGCGGTCATGTCGCTCTTGATCCAGCCCGGCAAGATCGCATTCGCTGTGACCCCGTTGCGCGCCAGCTCGACGCCGAGCGCCCGCACCAGCGCGTTGATCGCCGCTTTCGTCGCCGCATAATGCTCGTTGCGCGCGGTGCCGAACAGCGACGCCAGACTTGACGTCGCAACCAGCCGGCCGAAGGCGTCGCCCGATGCAGCACGTTCAGTCATATGCCGCGCTGCGGCTTGAAAAGCATGAAACACACCGTCCAGATTGGTCGCGAACATCGCGCGCCATTGTTCTTCGGTGCGGTCGATGAACGCATGCCGCCCGCCACCGCCGATGCCGGCATTGGCAAAGCAGCCATCGACCCGGCCGAATGTATCCAGCGTCTTTGCCATCGCAGCTTTCACCGACGCGGAATCGCTGACATCGCAGATCACGCTGTCGGCCTTGCCGCCCGCCTTGGTGAGACCTTCGACGGCAGCCTTGTTCTTGTCGGCGTTACGGCCCCATATTGAGACCGCGCATCCTTGCGCCGCAAGCGCCTGCGCAATTCCCAATCCGATGCCGCCATTGCCTCCGGTAATGACCGCAACGCGGCCGCTCAGATCGAAAATGCTCATGCGCGCTTCCCCATAAATGATCTTGCTATTTCGTTTTTGCTGCGGACCATGCGGACAATCAAATAAGCAATCTGAAAACGCAACCCGCGCATCTGGCAAGAAACCATGAGGACACCATGCAGTTCAAACACGTCACGCTGGAGATCGCCGATCTCGTCGCGGTGCTGAAGCTCGATCATCAAGAGGTGATGAACGCAGTCTCGATGGACATGCTGGGCGGCCTCGCCGAAGCGCTCGATGCCATCGACGACCGGCGCGACGAAGTGCGTTGCGTGGTGCTGACCGGCGCGGGCCGCGCCTTCTGCACCGGCGCCAACCTTCAGGGCCGCAACCAGTCCCCCTCCAAACGCAGTAACGCCGGTGCCTCGCTGGAGACCGGCTTTCATCCGTTCCTGCGCCGCTTGCGCAACCTGCATTGTCCGCTGGTCACCGCCGTGAACGGACCCGCCGCCGGCGCAGGCATGAGCTTCGCGCTGATGGGCGACATGATCCTGTGCGCGCGCTCGTCGTATTTCCTGCAGGCGTTCCGCCGCATCGGTCTCGTGCCGGATTGCGGATCGACCTGGCTGTTGCCGCGCATGATCGGCAAGGCCCGCGCCATCGAGCTGTCATTGATGGGCGAGCGCTTGCCCGCAGAAACCGCGCTGGCATGGGGGCTGATCAACAAAGTCTATGACGACGCCGTGCTGATGGACGAAGCGATGAAACTGGCGACCGAGCTTGCCAACGGGCCGACTGTCGCGCTGACGCAAATCCGAAAGCTCTATTGGGAAAGTCCGGACAACACGTTTGAGGAACAACTCAACATGGAATTCCAATGTCAGCGCATCGCGGGCTCGGCGGAAGATTTCAAGGAAGGCGTCGGCGCGTTTCTCGAAAAGCGCCCGGCGAAATTCAAGGGGCGGTGAAAGTGCGGATTGATATCTTCACCTCTCCCCGTTTACGGGGAGAGGTCGGAAACTGAACGCAGCGAGGTTTTCGGGTGAGGGGCAGAGTTGGCGGCCAAACTCCTGCAGGCGGTATCATAAACAAAGCAGCGCCCCTCACCCCAACCCTCTCCCCGCTTGCGGGGAGAGGGAGAAGAGGTGCCCTCACAATGACAACGCTACTCAAACAACAAAAAAGCCGCGCTGACAGCGCGGCTTTTTATTTGGAATATCCGTCAACTCAGGCTGCGCCGCTCAAATAAGTCTCGCGGCGTCCGAGCATGCGTTCGGCGGCGTTCTTGGCATCGGACTTGGTCAGCGTCGCACAGGTACGATACTCGAGCTGCGGCAATTCCTCGCGGCGGGAAAACCACGATGCAAACTTGCCCGGCCGCGACGGCAACTGCGACAACGCCACCGCCACGCTATCGACCGCACCAAAGGCAAACAATGCGCCTGACGATGCATGGCGCACTTCGAAAATTCCCGGCCCGATCGGCGCTTCGATATTCTCGCCACGCACAACATTCGGATAGCGCTTCCACTCACCCCAACCGGAAATCATCTCACGTCCTTCGATATTCGTATGATGCGCGCTAACCAGATCGCCAAATCGTGGCTTATTCTGTGCTGGCCGCAGCCCAGCCGGCAAATTCTCCTGTGGATATGGCCGCAAGCCGCCCCTTTTGCAAGCGGACCAGCCTGGATAAATCTAGCGCCCGAGAGGTGGTAACGCACCGTAAAACCATTGCAGGACAGGCATTTCCGGCGCAACACTTAACAAAATCGGATACCAGCCACGACAATTATACGTGAACTGAAATAACCGGGAACCAGACTGATGACGAGCCATTCCGGCATTGACGCCGCCCTGCGCAACGCGTGCGATTCCCGCCGTTTGGCCGGTGTCGTCGCGGTCGCTTCAGCCGGCGGCAAGGTGATCTATCAAGGCGCGTTCGGCAAACGCGACATCGCCAAGGACGCGCCGATGACGCTCGACAGCGTATTCTGGATCGCGTCGATGACGAAGGCGATCACGGGCGCGGCGGCGATGCAGCTTGTCGAACAAGGCAAGCTGTCGCTCGACGAGCCGATCGAAAAAATTCTTCCGGATCTGGCGAACCCTCAAGTGCTCGACGGATTCGATGCGGACGGTGAGCCACGACTACGCCCGGCGATCCGCGCGATCACGCTCCGCCATCTGCTCACACACACGGCGGGCTTCTGTTACGACATGTGGAACGGCGAGATCGGCCGCTACCGCGCGAAAGCGGGGCTGCCGCCGCTCGGCGGCGCGCTCTATGCGGCGCTGCGCACGCCGGTCGTCACCGACCCCGGGACACGATGGGAATACTCGACCAGCATCGACTGGGTCGGTTTTGCCGTCGAAGCCGCGAGCGGCCAGCGTCTCGATGCCTACATGCGCGACCATCTGTTTGCGCCGCTCGGCATGACCGATACCGGATTCAAGATTCGCGACGACCAGCGCCCGCGCCTTGTCGGCATGCACCGGCGCGAAGCCGGCGGATCGCTGACGCCGATGGCATTCGAGACGCAGCAAGAGCCCGAATGCTTCATGGGCGGAGGCGCGCTTTACGGCACGGCAACCGACTACATCAAGTTCACCCAGATGATCCTCGATCAAGGCCGCGCCGGCGGTCATCAGGTGCTGAAGCCGGAAACCGTTGCGCTGATGGCGCAAAATCATATCGGCGACTTGACCACGTCGGGGCTGAAAACATACGCGCCGCTGCTCAGCAACGACTTCGATCCTTATCCAGGCATGACGAAAAAATGGGGCTTGAGTTTTCTCATCAACTCCGAGACGACACCGGAAGGCCGCAGCCCCGGGAGCCTCGCATGGGCGGGCCTCGGCAACACCTACTACTGGATCGATCCAGCGCGCGGCGTTTCGGGCGTCATCATGATGCAGGTGCTGCCATTCGCGGACAGACTATGCCTCGAGACGTTCGCTGCGTTCGAGCGCGGCGTCTATGCGGCCCTCGATGCAGCGAGCAATGCCGCCTGAACGCAGCACCTATTTGTAAGAGCGCCCCTCGGCCCTGCCGGTCTCCATGAAATGCCGCCGCGGATTGATGCCGGCTTCCTTCACGTCAGGATGAAGCCCGAGATAGCGTAGGTCATCGAAATCGCGGGGCAGCCTTTCGCCATGAACCACCGGCCATTCGAGAATGTCGTTGGCCAGAAATCCTGAATCGATGATCATGGGCCGGAAGCCGTGGAGCCGCACAGCGACGGGAAACGAGAGCTGGTCGCGATAGGAATAGCGGACCACCTGCTCGAACCACGTCTCCATCAAAGCCACGAGCGACGGATCGTGATGACGCCGCAGCAGGAACGCAGCCGTGTAAAGGCCTGCGGCAACGGGGTGTCCGGCCGATCGGTAGAACGCCATCTGCGCGTTCACGTTGTCGGCCGTGTCGAATCCGGCGTCGATCACCGCCTGCGCCTCGTCATAGACGCAGCCTCGCCACGGATGACGGAACATGGCGAGAGGCGCGGCCGACCGATCGATGTATTGCTCGAACAGGACTCTGGCTGGCTTCTTCAGCCTCACCGTATTGTCAATGTAGAGGCTTTCGTCATAGTCCGCGAGGAAGCGATGCGCGCGGATCTTGATGCGCTTCGCTTCGCGAACCGGATCGAGCAGCGTGCGCGGCATGCAGACGACGCGCCAGACATCGGATCTGAGATCGGGATCGTCGGTGAAGCAGATGTGATCTATCCGGTCATCGGGCTCGCGCGGAAACGCATTGAGTGCTTCGGAATAACCGAACAAGCATGTGTAGACGACACGGCGTGATCGGCGGAACAAGCGGGCATTGACCGCGGATTTCACGGCTGCCGTCCGATCGCTCCGGCATGCCGCAGGGCGCGCCGGACCATCCAGCGGTTGCGGCTCGCCAGCAGCTTGTTGCGCGACAGTTTGCGAACGGAGGACAGACCGAGCATGCGCAGCACGCGGCCAAGCCGCCGGCCTGGCCGCTTGGCGAGGTGCCGCGACAGGAATTCGCATTCCGCCAGCGCCCACTCCGCGGTCTCCCAACGTCCTGCGCGGCTTTCCTGCAGGTAGCACTGGATCATTTCCGGAAGGAAACGCGGCGCAATGGTATCGCGGGTCAGGTACCGGTACATTTCGGGCTGGTCCGGATAGCTGTCGAACAGCTTGCGGGCATAGATCATCCGGCTTCGCGCCATCCGGATATTGTAGGAACTGCTCGATGCGTGAAAACGCCATTGGTACACCGGCGTGTTGATGTAAGCGCTGATGTAGCCGGCGGTGAACAAGCGCAGGAAGTAGTCGTCATCCTCGTAGCCGGCGAGACGTTCGTCGAAGCCGCCGACTTTTACATGCGCGGCCCGGCTCACCAGCGAAGCGCCTGGCAGGATGTGCATGTCATATCGCAGACAATCGATAACCGATATTTTTGGTTGAGGAATTTGCTTGAGCAGATCGAGATAGCAACGATGGTGCATTTCGCCGCGCTCGTTGATCACGTCCATGTTGCCATAGCTCCAGCCAAACGGCTGAACGTACGATTTCAGGAACGGCTGGATCAGTTGCTCCAGATGGTCGGAATACCAGATGTCATCCTGGTCGAGATACGCAACGAGATCGCTGGTCGCATGAGCAACGCCGAAATTGCGCGCCGAGCCCTGGCCGGAATTGGTCTTGTGGAGTAGCTGGAAAGCAAACCTGGCGCGCAACGCCTCCACGAAAGCATAGGAGTCATCGGTGGAGCCGTCATCGACGACGATGACTTCGGACGGCGCCCGCGACTGGTTGAAAACGCTCTCAAGCGCTTGCTCAATGTATCGCGAGCCATTGTAGAGGGGGATGATGACGGCAATCGATGGGGCGTTTGAAATAACCGTACTCATGTCGTCTACTCGACCTCAGATACCGCACGCGCCGCGAAAGGGCAGGTGATTGCAAAATAAGTTCCACGGTGCCGGATCGCATCGGCGGATTCCGTCGTAGCCTACGCATTCGCCGCGCGAGGAACCAGATCAAAGCACGAAACTAAATCTTGACGCGTATCCGGCGGCGTATCTAGCCGGCCAGTTTCTTCCGGGCGAGTTCCTTCAGCGACACTTGCGGCCGCGCGCCGATGTGCTGGATCACTTCGGCGGCGGCGAGACAACCGAGTTCTCCGGCGCGCTGGTGTCCCGCATTGATAGCAAGACCATAGAGAAAGCCCGCAGCGAACAGATCGCCCGCCCCTGTCGTGTCGACCACCTTCGCCACCGGTGATGCAGCCACCGCTGTCACGCTGTCTTTCGCCACGACGACGCAGCCTTTTTCGCTGCGGGTCACGGCGGCGAGTTTCGCGTCGGTGCGCAATTGCTTCAGTGCCGCATCGAAGTCATTGCTTTCGTAAAGCGAGAGCAACTCGGATTCGTTGGCGAACACGATATCCACCGTGCCGCCACGGATCAGATCGACGAACTCACTGCGATATCGGCTAATACAGAATGCATCCGACAGCGTCAGCGCGACCTGACGCCCCACGCCATGCGCGATCTTCGAGGCTTTCACAAAGGCTTCCTTGGCATCCTTCGGATCCCACAAATAACCTTCGAGATAGGTCACGGCGGCGGATGCGATCTGTTGCTCGTCGATGTCCGCCGGCGAAAGATTCTGCGCTGCGCCGAGATACGTGTTCATGGTGCGCTCGCCATCCGGCGTCACCAGAATGTAGGAGCAGCCGGTCGCGACGCCGTCAGTCGCGGCGGAAGTGGTGAAGGTCACATTGGCGGCGCGAATGTCGTGCGTATAGAGCTTGCCGATCTTGTCATCCTTGACCTTGCCGACAAACGCCGCGCGGCCTCCGAAGCTCGCGATGCCGACAATGGTGTTCGCCGCCGACCCTCCGGAGATTTCCGTGGCAGGCCCCATCGCATCGTAGATCGCCTTTGCCCGCGCCTCGTCGATCAGGCTCATCGAGCCCTTGGCCATGCCATGCGAGCCGAGGAAGGCGTCATCGGTCTGCGCCATGATGTCGAAGATGGCGTTACCGATACCCAGAACGTCGTATGTGGCTGCGGTCATTAACAATAATCCCGTTCAGGCGTTCACCTTCGCGCCGGAGGAGCAATTCGCATCCCCGCCAAAGCCAGCCTCGTGTAAGATCGCCGCGACCTACACGATACCTTCCTCCGCAGCAAGTTTACCCGCTCCTGCCCTGACCCGATGATCCGCCACATCCTCACCGTTTCGACCGGAACGCTGGCCTCGCGCATCCTGGGCTTTGTGCGCGACGCGCTGATCGCTGCATTGCTCGGCGCCGGCTGGGTGACCGACGCTTTCCTGGTCGCGTTCCAGTTCATCAACGTGGCGCGGCGCATGCTCACCGAAGGCGCGCTGAACGCCGCGCTGGTGCCGGGCTATCTGCATGTGCGCGAAACCGACGGGAAACAGCCGGCGGCGGCCTATGCAGGCCGTGTGCTCGGCAGCGTCACGCTGGTCCTGGTCCTGATCGCTCTTGCCCTCGGCCTCTTCATGCCGCTCGTGATCGGACTGCTTGCGCCGGGATTCAAAGACCAGCCGTCACTGCAATCGGCGATTAACAACGCGCGGCTGATGCTGCCTTATTTCGCCTTCGTCGGGCCGGCGACGGTGATGATGGGCGTGCTCAACGCCGAGCATCGCTTCATGCTCACCGCGTTCTCGCCGGTGCTTTTCAATATTGTGATGATCTGCACCATCGGCGTGTTGCTGGTGTGGCAGCACGATCCGGCGTGGTCGGCGACCGCAATCGCGGCAGCGGTCGGCGTCGCCGGTTGCCTGCAAATGCTGATCCTGATTCAGAGACGGCCTGCGCGCGAAGGCCTCGCGTCGCCGGTGAAGGTCTCGTTCGATGCGCAGATCCGCGGCTTCTTCCGCAAGGCCACGCCGGGCATGCTGGCGAACTCCGGGCCGCAGTTTCTGATCGTTGCCGGCGCCATTCTGGCGTCGTCGTCGCCAGCCGCCGTGTCGTGGCTCTATTTCGCCAACCGCTTGATTGAATTGCCGCTCGGCATGGTCGGTGTCGCCATGGGCACCGTGCTGGTGCCTGAACTGACCCGCGCGATCCGCAACGACGACAGCACGGCAATGAGCAACGCGGAATCCCGCGGACTTGAGCTTGCGGTCGCGCTGGCATTGCCCGCAACCCTCGGCCTGATGATCCTTGCCGAGCCGATCGTTCGGCTGCTGTTCGAGCATGGCGCGTTCACGCCGGACGATACAGCGGCAACGGCGCAGGCTCTGGTGTTGCTGGCGCTGGGTCTGCCCGCGCATGTGCTGACCAAAACACTGGCACCGGCTTTCTTCGCCCGCGAAGATACCCGCACGCCGCTGATCGCCACGCTGAGCGGTCTCGCCATTGCGGTCCTTGCCGGTCTCCTGATCGGGCGCTCCTCCGGCGCCAACGGCGTCGCGGCAAGCATCGCCGCCGGCGCTTGGGGCTGCGCAATCATCTTACTCGTGCGTGGCGCGATGACTTTCGGCTTCTCGCTCGATGCGCTGGCACTGCGCCGTTTGCCGCGCATCGTTCTGTGCGCCGGCGCCATGGGCGCGATGCTTTTTACGGCGGCATCCTTCGTTGCGCCGGTGTTCGGGACCGCAACCTTCACCGCGCAGCTCACCATCGTCGGCGGACTGGTCGCCGCCGGCATCTCGTTCTACGGCTTGCTGCTCGACCTGCTCGGGATCGTCAGCTGGGGCAAGGCCGTCGATAACCTGCGCGACAACGGTTCGCGCGAGTAAGGGCCAAATCATGCTTGACGATGACGCGCGTGCGCTGGCAAACGACCCGGCAAAGCAGGGACCACACCGATGACGGCCATTGAACGGGTTTTTTCAGGCGTCCAGCCGACGGGCAATCTGCACCTCGGCAATTACCTTGGCGCCATCGTCAACTTCGTGAAGCTGCAGGACAGCTACAACTGCATCTACTGCGTTGTCGATCTGCACGCGATCACCACGTGGCAGGACCCCGCCGAACTCACGCGCAACATTCGCGAGGTCACCGCGGCCTTTATCGCCTGCGGCATCGATCCGAAGACACACATCGTCTTCAACCAGAGCCAGGTCGCCGAGCACGCTGAACTGGCGTGGGTATTCAACTGCGTCGCCCGTCTCGGCTGGCTCAACCGCATGACGCAATTCAAGGAGAAGGCCGGCAAGGATCGCGAGAATGCGTCGGTTGGGTTGTACGCCTATCCGAACCTGATGGCCGCCGACATTCTGGTGTATCGCGCGACTCACGTTCCGGTCGGCGAAGATCAGAAGCAGCACCTCGAACTGTCACGCGACATCGCGCAGAAGTTCAACAACGACTTCGCCGACTCGATCAAGGCGCACACCCTCGATCCGGTGTTTTTCCCGCTGCCCGAACCGCTGATCACCGGCCCCGCGACGCGCGTGATGTCGTTGCGCGACGGCACCAAGAAGATGTCGAAGTCCGATCCGTCGGATTACTCACGCATCAATCTCAATGACGACGCCGAGGCCATCGCGCAAAAAGTCCGCAAGGCCAAGACCGATCCGGAACCGTTGCCGAGCGAGGAGAAAGGTCTCGAACACCGCCCGGAGGCCGACAACCTGGTCGGCATCTATGCCGCGCTGTCAGGCCGGACCAAAGCCGACCTGCTGAGCGAATTTGGCGGCGGACAATTCTCGAATTTCAAAAACGGCCTCGTCGATCTCGCAGTCGAAAAACTCGGGCCGATCGGCGCCGAGATGAAAAAACTGGCGGCCGACCCGGCTTATGTGGATTCGGTTTTGATCGATGGCTCAGACCGTGCGCGCGTGATCGCCGCCGAAACCATGAGTGCTGTGAAGGACATCGTCGGCTTCATTCATAAAAAATAGTTCTTCCCATTATCTCGCCATAGTTGGTGCAACGCCAGTTCCCGCATCTCACGGCGCTTGTCGGCACTGGCCGCACCGTGGCAACATGCGGCGTTCGTTCACGGGACTTGCATGGGCACCAAGCGGCGCAGTTTCGAAACCGGTCACAAACCGAAATGCCTTGTCGTCGTCGACGATACTGCGGAATGGGATCGCGCGGTCTATTATGCAGCCCGATGGGCAGTGCGCATCGGCGGCGGCGTGGTGATGCTGCGCGTGATCGAAACCGAAGACCGCAACCAGCAATGGCTTGGTGTCGCCGACATCATGCGCGCCGAAGCCCATGAAGGCGCTAACGCCGCGCTGGATCGCGCCGCCGGGCGCGCCAACGGTATTGCCGCCATCACGCCGGAGCGGGTGATCCGCGAAGGCGATCCCACCGAGCAAATTCTCGACGTGATCGACAAGGATGCCGATATTTCGGTGCTGGTGCTGGCCGCCAGCGTCGGCCCCGAAGGCCCCGGCCCGATCATCACGACGATTGCCAAAACCGTCGGGTCTTTCCCGATTCCGGTCGCCGTCGTACCCGGCAACCTCAGCGACGACGATATCGACGCGCTGTCGTAGGGCCGCTTTGGGGCTGCCTGCCCGCCTTGATGGGTGCTATTTGAATGCCCATCTGATACAGACAGACCACATTCAACCGAACGCGCCGGCCTTGAACCGGCGATGCGCCGGAGACCGACATGTTCATCCAGACCGAAACCACCCCCAATCCCGCCACCCTGAAGTTCATTCCCGGCCGCACCGTGCTGCCGTCGGGTACCATGGAGTTCAGCCGCGACAGCGCGAGCCGCTCGCCGCTGGCGGCAAAGCTGTTCGATATTTCCGGCGTCACCGGGGTATTCTACGGCAGCGATTTCGTCACCGTGACCAAGGACGACAGCGACTGGCAGCATCTCAAGCCTGCCGTGCTCGGCGCGATCATGGAGCACTATATGTCCGGCGCACCGCTGCTGGCGGAGGGCGAAGTCGAGGGTGATGACGAGGCCGAGGAATTCTTCAACGAAGCCGACGCCGAAACCGTCGCCACCATCAAGGACCTGATCGAGACGCGCGTGCGCCCGGCCGTCGCCAATGACGGCGGCGACATCACCTTCCGCGGCTTCAAGGAAGGCGTCGTCTATCTCGACATGAAGGGCTCCTGCGCCGGCTGCCCGTCTTCCACCGCAACGCTCAAGCACGGCATCCAGAATCTGCTCAAGCACTTCGTCCCCGACGTGGTCGAAGTCCGCCCGATGTAATCGGCAGGCTATCCGAAACTTTCAACCGATGAGTCGTCTCTGCGGAAGCAGGGACCGATAAACGGTGTCGTCTGTAAGCACCGGCGCATGAAATTGGCTTTACCAGGCGCATTCATTGCTATCACTATCGGCTCTGAGGTTATGGGTCCCCGCTTCCGCAGGGACGACGATCAGGGTCGTTAATGCTCCATGCTGATCCTCGCCATCGATACGGCCCTTGAAGCCTGCGCCGCCGGCGTGCTCGACACCGCTGCGGGCAAGTTGGCCGCCCACGAATCGCAGACCATGGCGCGCGGTCACGCCGAAGCGCTGATGCCGCTGATCGCGCGCGTGATGAAGGATCTGGGTAGCGGATTCGACAGACTCGATCGCATTGCAGTCACCACCGGCCCCGGCAGCTTTACAGGTTTGCGCGTCGGTCTCTCGGCGGCACGCGGCATCGCGCTGGCGGCCAACAAGCCGGCAATCGGCGTCACCACACTCAGCGCGTTTGCTGCGCCGCTGGTTAGCGAGAGCGGCGAACATCCGATCATCTCCGCGATCGATGCGCGGCACGATCACGTTTACTTCCAGGTAGTCGGCGGCAACGGCAGCTCTCTGATCCGCCCGCGCGTCGCTCCACTCGAGGAAGCGCTCGCGGCATCCAGGCTCGGCGCGCCGCGGCTCGTCGGCAATGCGGCGAAGCTGCTGGCGGAGCGATGGCCTGCCCATGCGCTGCCGCCGGTCCAGATCGACCGGCAGGCCGCGCCCGACATCACATGGGTCGCATGGCTCGGTGCGGCAGCCAACCCGAACACCTCACCGGCCCGCCCTTATTATCTGCGCGCGCCGGATGCCAAGCCGCAAGCCGGCGGCGTTGCCCGCTCATCGCAAGCTCCCGCATGATCGGCTGGTTCGCGCGCCTGTTCGGCCCCGGCATCGCAAGCGTCGAGCCTGCTGGTGCGCGCGACTCACATCGTCTCGCTCAGCTCCACAGAGCGTCGTTTCATCGTGGCTGGGGCGAAGGCGAGTTCGACCAGATGCTCAGCGAGCGCAACACGCTGGTGCATCGCCTGCGGCTCAAGGGCCGCACCATCGGCTTTTCGGTGTCCCGGCTCGCTGCCGACGAGGCCGAATTGCTGTCGATCGCGGTGGATGAAAAATATCGCGGGCGCGGATTGTCGCGCGACCTTTTGCACACCCATCTCGGCCATCTTGCCGGACGCGGCATCCGCACCGTGTTTCTCGAAGTCGAGGAAAACAACCAGCCGGCGCGGCGGCTGTATCAACGGGCCGGATTTCAGCCGGTCGGCCGCCGCGAGCAATATTACCGCGATTCAAGCGGGCAAGACCTGAATGCGCTGGTGCTCAAACGTGACTTGTCGTAAGCCGCTGCCGATGCGACCATCAGTTCAACCCGTCACGGCCGGAACCCTCGCATGACCGCTCTGAAATCCTCAGCCTCCATGAGCCGGACTTCGATCGAGGCACGATGCGCCAAGACCGGCATGCGCATGACCGAACAGCGCCGCGTCATCGCGCGCGTGCTGGCGGAAGCAGCCGACCATCCCGACGTCGAGGAATTGTATCGCCGCTGCGTCGCCGTGGACGACAAGATTTCGATCTCGACCGTCTATCGCACCGTGAAGCTGTTCGAGGATGCCGGCATCATCGAACGCCACGATTTTCGCGAGGGCCGCGCCCGTTACGAGCCGGTGCCGGACAGCCATCACGACCACCTCATCAATCTGCGCGACGGCCAGGTGATCGAATTCACCTCGGAAGAAATCGAAAAACTCCAGGCCGAGATCGCACGCAAACTCGGTTACAAGCTCGTCGATCATAGGCTGGAGCTGTATTGTATTCCGCTGGATGAGAAGAAGTAGACTTCGGCTCAATTGTCTCCACCGCCGGCCGCGCTCGATACCGTCATTGCGAGCGAAGCGAAGCAATCCAGTCGCTATCTGCTGTTCTGGATTGCTTCGTCGCTGTCGCTCCTCGCAATGACGACCGATTGACGCCCTTGCCCATCGACCTCATCATTTTCGATTGCGACGGCGTCCTCGTCGACAGCGAGGTGATTTCCTGCCGCATGCACGCCGAACTGTTGACCCGCGCCGGATATCCGATCACGGCGGATCAGGTGTTCGACCGTTTTCTTGGCCGCGCCGATATCGAATCCAACCGAGAGGTCGAACGCGAACTCGGCCGCAAGCTGCCGGACGATTTCGACACGATGCTGAAGCAGGCCGTGCTCGATGAGCTTGCGGTCAGCGTCGAAGGCGTGCCGCACATTGCCGAAACACTGACCCGCATCCGGCAGAAAATCTGCGTCGCTTCCAGCGGCACACCCGACAAGATCCGCACCTCGCTCACGCGCGCCAATATCCACGAACGCTTGGCGCCGCACATTTTCTCCGCCTCACAGGTGAAGCGCGGCAAACCGGAGCCGGATTTGTTTCTGTTCGCAGCGAGACAGATGGATGTAGCGCCCGAGCGCTGTATCGTGATCGAGGACAGCATCCCCGGAATCATCGGCGCCAGGGCGGCTGGAATGACCGTGCTCGGGTTTCGCGGCGGCGCGCATTACCTTGAACACCCGGCCAGCGCGCCCTCCGCGGAAACCTTGCTGCGCGCAGGCGCGCTCGTCACTTTTGAAGACATGCGCCAATTACCTGCAATGATTGATAAAATTGCAATTGGGGCAACCCTGTAGCGCATTCACGGCGCTGGATTTTACGAGGCCCAGGCTATATCTGATGCAGCCATGAGCGCGCCGCGCAAACTGCACATCAAGTCATACGGCTGTCAGATGAATGTCTACGATGCACAACGCATGGTGGACACGCTGGCACCCGAGGGATTCGTCGAGACTGACAATGTGTCAGAGGCCGACCTTGTGATTCTCAACACCTGCCACATCCGCGAGAAAGCCTCCGAGAAGGTCTATTCGGAGTTGGGACGGCTGCGCACGGCAAAGGACGACGCCGCACGCAACGGGCGGCAGATGACGATCGCGGTTGCCGGTTGCGTCGCGCAGGCCGAAGGCCGGGAGATCGTGCGCCGCGCGCCGGTTGTCGATGTGGTCGTTGGGCCGCAGAGCTACCACCATCTTCCGCAACTGCTGCGCGATGCGAAAAACAACGGCCGCGCCATCGAGACCGAATTTCCGGCAGAGGATAAATTCAATTTCCTGCCGCCGCCGCAGCCGCAATCGATCAAGGCGCGCGGCATCTCGGCCTTCGTCACAGTCCAGGAGGGTTGCGACAAGTTCTGCACGTTCTGCGTGGTGCCCTACACGCGCGGCGCTGAAGTTTCGCGCCCGGTTGCACGCATCGCCGATGACGTGCAACGGCTCGTCGACAACGGCGTGCGCGAGATCACGCTGATCGGACAGAACGTCAACGCCTTCCACGGCGAAGGTCCGGACGGCAAATCGTGGCCGCTCGGGCGGCTACTGACGCATCTGGCGGCGATGAGCGGCGTGCTGAGGTTGCGCTATTCGACCAGCCATCCCAACGACGTGGACGATTCGCTGATCGAGGCACATCGCGATCTGCCGGCGCTGATGCCGTTCGTGCATCTGCCGGTGCAATCCGGTTCCGACCGGATTCTGGCGGCGATGAACCGCAAGCACACTGCCGGCGATTACAATCGCGTCATCGACTGTTTTCGCAAAGTCCGCCAAGACATTGCTTTCTCGTCGGATTTCATTGTGGGTTTCCCCGGCGAAACCGAGGCGGATTTCACAGCCACCCTCGCGCTGGTGGCGCAAATCGGTTACGCTGGCGCCTATTCGTTCAAGTACTCGCCGCGGCCCGGCACGCCTGCGGCAGACCACACGGAGATGGTGCCGACGGCGGCGATGGACGAGCGATTGGCGCGGCTTCAGAATTTGATCGACAGCCAGCAACTGGACTTCAACACGTCTGCGATCGGCACCACGGTCGATGTGCTGTTCGAACGCGATGCGCGCCATCCGGGCCAGATCGTCGGCCGCACCGCTTACCTGCAACCGGTTCACGTGTTCGCATCGCCGGACATCATTGGCAGCGTGCTGCCGGTGCATGTCGAGAGCCTCGAACGCTACAGTCTGCTCGGCAGCCTCGCAGCCCCCGCTTCCATCGTTTCCCCGCGCGCTGGCTTTGATACGCGCGCACCTGTCGTAACCGGAGCCTGAGCAAATTGCCCAAAAGCGCATCGGATTCGCCGACCCTCGCCCCCGGCCGCAAGATCGACCAACACAAGACCGAGCGTGACAAAAGCAGCGCCCCCGCGCAGCCCGAAACCCAGCCTGAGACCCAGGTCGTTGTTGCCTTCGATGACAACCGCGCGGCATCCGCGCTGGTCGGACCTTACGGACAGAACCTCGCATTGATCGAACGCCGCCTCGGCGTCGTGATCGACCAGCGCGGCAATCACATCGCGATCGCCGGATCGCGAGACACCTGCGACGCGACCCGGCGCATTCTTGAAAGCCTCTATGCACTCGCCGTGCAAGGCCGCGAACTGGCGCAAGGCGATGTCGATGGGGCGATCCGCGCCATCCTGGCTCAAGGCTCGCTGTTCGATTTCGATTCCAAGGCAGCCAAGACCGCGTTCGACGAGATCAACCTGCGCAAGCGTCCGGTCCGCGCGCGCACCGCCGCGCAGGATTTATATATCCGCGCGCTGAAGCGCCACGAGATGGTGTTCGGCATCGGCCCGGCCGGCACCGGCAAGACCTGGCTTGCGGTCGCCTACGCCGCGCAACTGTTCGAGCGCAAGGACGTCGATCGCATTATTCTCTCGCGTCCCGCGGTCGAGGCTGGCGAGCGGCTGGGATTTTTGCCCGGCGACATGCGCGAGAAGGTCGATCCTTATTTGCGCCCGATCTACGACGCGCTGTATGACCTGATGGATTCACGCATCGTCGAGCGCGCGCTGCAAACCGGCGAAATCGAGATCGCGCCGCTCGCCTTCATGCGCGGCCGGACGCTGACCAACGCCGTCGTCATTCTCGACGAAGCGCAGAACACCACATCGATGCAGATGAAGATGTTCCTCACTCGCCTCGGCGAGAACAGCCGCATGATTATCACCGGCGACCCGAGTCAGGTCGATCTGCCGAACGGTCAGACCTCCGGTCTCGCGGAAGCCGCGCGATTGCTCGACGGTGTCGAGGGCATCGCACAGGTCAGATTCACCGCCGAAGACGTGATCCGCCACGAACTGGTGGCGCGCGTTGTTGCTGCATATGAGAGCTCAGCGAAGCGCCCCGCGACCGGCAAGCCTTGAAATCAAATTTGACGCACAACGCTCGCCGGCAACACCGGCCATCAGACTCAGGATCGATGACACTCTCCGGACCACCCGAAACCGACGTTCTCGTCACCGCCGATTGCTGGCACACGACAATCAGCGCCGAAGCCGTGGTGATGCGGGCGATTGCCGCCGCGGCCGCGGCCGCGCCGGTTGAAACCGGCGATGCCGAACTCGCCGTGATGCTGACCGACGACGAGGGCATCCGCAAGCTCAACAAAAACTGGCGCGGCATCGACAAGCCGACCAACGTGCTGTCTTTCCCCGCCTTGCAGCCGGAGCGAAAACAGCCGGACGACCCGCCGCGCATGCTCGGCGACATCGCCATCGCCTACCAGACCACGCAGCGCGAAGCCGCAACCGACGAGAAGACTTTCGATCATCATCTCAGCCATCTCGCCATCCATGGCTTCCTGCATCTGATCGGCTACGACCACGTCACTGATTCCGGGGCGCAGGAAATGGAAAGCCTCGAGCGCGACATTCTGAAAGGCCTCGGCATTCCCGATCCGTATGCGGACGAACACTGGACGCTGCGATGACCCCCGAACTTCGGAAACCGGGCGATGATTCGGACCCAATTCAAAGCAATCCTCCGGCCGACAGCCACACCCAACTGGTGCCGATGCGCGACGCCGAGTTGATGCGGCCTGCCGCCGACAACTGGCTGGTGCGCGCGATGCGCACTTTGTTTGGCTGGAAATCCGGGTCGATGCGCGCCGACCTGCAAGTGGTGCTCGACGCCACCGCGCCCGACGAAAGCAACTTCTCGACGATCGAGCGCACCATGCTGCGCAACATCCTCAACCTGCACGAACGCCGCATATCCGACGTCATGGTGCCGCGCACCGATATCATCGCCGTCAAGCGCGATATTTCACTGGGCGAGTTGATGGCGACCTTCGAGAGCGCCGCGCATTCGCGCCTCGTGGTCTACAACGAAACACTCGACGACCCCGAAGGCATGGTCCACATCCGCGACCTGATCGGGATGATGACCGCGAAGTCGCGTGTGCCGCCGCAGACCAACGCCAAACGCAAGAAGCCTTTTCCCGCAGGGCTGGATCTGCGCGCTATCAATCTCTCCATGGCACTCGCCGACGCCAACCTGATCCGCAAACTGCTGTATGTGCCGCCGTCGATGCCGGCGATCGACCTGCTCGCACAGATGCAGGCCACGCGGACGCATCTGGCGCTCGTTGTCGACGAATATGGCGGCACCGACGGCCTCGTCACCATCGAGGACATCGTCGAACAGATCGTCGGCGAGATCGACGACGAGCATGACAACGACGAGCCGCCCTCCGTGGTGCGGCAGGCGGACGGCTCTTTCATCGCCGATGCCCGCGCCAGTCTTGACGATGTGCGATCGGTGGTCGGCGAGGAATTCGACACCGGTGAAGCCGGCGAGGCCGTCGATACGCTCGGCGGCTATCTGGTGACGCAAGCCGGCCGTCTGCCTGTGCGCGGCGAGGTGGTGTCCGGTCCGGGAAATTTCGAGATCGAGGTGCTCGACGCCGATCCCCGCCGCGTCAAGCGGCTGCGCATCGGCATTCGCAAGGAACGCCCGCCGCTTCGGGTTCGTGAGCCTCGCCGCCGCGATGCGAGCAGCGACGCCACAGCGCAGCCAGCGCATGATCCCTCGACGACGCCGTCAAGCGATACGACGGGCCATTCACCATGATCCGACGCATCGCCCTCGCCGTCGTTCTGAGCTACGGCTGGAGGCGGGCCGCCATTGCCTTCGCCGCCGGCCTCATCTCGTCGCTGGCGATGGCGCCGTTCGACGCCTGGCCCGTGCTGTTCGTAACGCTACCGTTGATGGTCTGGCTGATCGATGGCGCTGGCGCTGGCCGCCTCGGTGGCGTCCCGGCCGCGGCGCTGAGCGGCTGGCTGTTCGGCTTCGGCTATCTGCTCGCCGGCCTGCAATGGGTCGGCAACGCATTTCTTGTCGATGCAGACGTGTTCGGCTGGCTGCTGCCGTTTGTGGTGTCGGGCTTGCCTGCGTTTCTCGCGCTGTTCATGGCGCTGGCATTCGCGCTGGCGCGCATGATGTGGACGCGCGATGCATCGCGGCTGCTCGCACTCGCAGCAGCCATCACCGCATGCGAATGGCTGCGCGGTCATGTCCTTACCGGCTTCCCGTGGAACGCGCTGGGCTATTCGCTGAGCGGACAGCTTGCGCTGGCGCAGACCGCCTCGCTGATCGGGCTGTGGGGACTGACGTTTCTAAGCGTCGCGATCTTCGCCAGTCCGGCGGTGTTGATCGATAGCCGCGAGGACACCCGCCGGCCATGGTTTGCGCCGCTCGCAGCCGTGGCTCTGCTCGTGGCGATGGCGACATTCGGCGCGGTACGGCTGACGCAGCAACCGACCCGCTATGTCGCCGACGTCAAACTGCGGCTTATGCAGCCTAATTTGCAACAGGATGTGAAATTCAACTACTCCGCCAAACAGGCGACGATGCAGAAATATCTCGCGCTGTCGGATCGCTCGACCGGACCGCAATCGGCGGGCGTGCGCGATGTCACTGTATTGATTTGGCCGGAATCGGCGTTTCCATTTTTTCTGACCCGCGAAGGCGACGCCATGGCGCAGATCGCCGAACTGTTGCCGAAGGGGACCGTGCTCATCACCGGCGGCGTGCGCGCGCCTGATGGCGCGCAGGCTGGCAGCGTCTCGCGCGCCTACAATTCGATCTATGCGATCGATCACGATGGAGCCGTGCTGTCGGTCTACGACAAGCTCTATCTCGTCCCCGGCGGAGAATTTTTGCCGTTACAAGGCCTGCTCGAAAAGATCGGCTTGCGGCAGCTGACCAAAATCCGCGGCGGCTTTATCGCAGGCGATCGCCGCCGCAGCATGCAACTGCCCAATGCGCCATCCGTGCTGCCGCTGATTTGCTACGAGGCAATTTTCCCCGGCGATATCGTGCCGCGCAACGACCGGCCCGGCTGGATCGTCAATCTCACCAATGACGGCTGGTTCGGCAAAAGCACCGGGCCCTATCAGCATCTCCAGCATGCAAGGCTGCGCGCCGTCGAAGAGGGATTGCCGATCGTTCGCGCAGCGAATACCGGCATCTCGGCGATCATCGATCCGGCCGGACGAATTGTGGCACGGCTCGATCTCGGGATTGAAGGCGTGCTCGACAGCCGCCTGCCCGCTGCCGCCACGCCGACTTTCTACAGCCGTTACGGCGACCTGCCCGTTGCCTTATTTGTTGCGGGAGCGGCATTGATCGCACTCCGCCGCCGGCGCTCCGGTCAGCGCCACTGAATTTCAAGTTGTGAAACGCAGGTTCAAAAATACGCCGCGGCTGATTTCGAAGCCTTCCGCAAAATAGTGAAGCGATGTTTCATCGAGGGAAAATTTAGTCGGAAATCTCGGCCCGATTGCATTTCAGGGTTTGACGGGTTTGCCGCAATAGTCGTATTCCATCACTATACTGTGCTTCGCAGCCCGCATTTGATGCGGTGGCTGTCCGGGGCGGAGGTTTTGTTGATGTCGATCAAGGCGCCTAATCCGGTAGACAAGTATGTCGGAAGCCGCGTGCGCATGCGCCGGATCATGCTTGGAATGAGTCAGGAAAAGCTCGGCGATGCGCTCGGCCTCACCTTCCAGCAGGTTCAGAAATACGAGAAGGGCACCAATCGCGTCGGCGCCAGCCGCATCAAGCAGATTTCTGAAATCCTCCGGGTGCCGGTGTCGTTTCTGTTCGAAGGCGGTCCGGGTGGCGGCACAGCCAGCAGCGAGGGATTGAGCGAGGCGACATCGCCGGCTTATGTCGCCGACTTTCTCGCCACATCGGAAGGTCTCGCACTGACGCGCGCATTCACGCGCATCACCGATGCCAAACTCCGGCGTAGCATCGTCGATATGGTCGAGCAGATCGCCACGCGCGAAACGCCCGACAAGCGCTGAACCTCTCTCGCTTCAGCAAAATCTTCATTGAATTACCTCCGTCATTCGGCGTAGCTCGCAGCCAGGCGCAGGATGGCCTCGCCGCGAGAACGCCTACCGATGCCCGCACCGCCCCCCATTTCCGACGACGGCCCGGCCCGGGATACGCCCGAGCGTGCATTCTTCGGACGCCGCAAGGGCCACAAGCTGCGTGCGCATCAGAGCGATCTGATCGCCCATCTGCTGCCCCGGCTGTCGCTCGATATATCAGCCGCAGCGCCACCGCGGCTCACAACCTTGTTCGGGCCGCAGACCGGTCGATTGCAGATCCAGCAAGTCCGCATCGAGGTCGGATTTGGCGGCGGCGAGCATTTGATCGCGGAAGCCGCTGCTCATCCGCAAACCGGCTTCATCGGATGCGAACCCTACGTCAACGGCATGGCCAAAATCCTCGCGCAGATCGAGGCGCGCGGACTTTCCAACCTCCGTCTGTTTGCAGGCGATGCATCCGAGCTGCTGGCGTGGGCGCCTGCCGGCTCATTGAAACGGATCGACCTGATTCATCCCGACCCGTGGCCAAAGCGGCGGCACTGGAAGCGGCGCTTCGTGCAAGACGCGACGATCGCCGCGATGACACGCGTTCTCGGTGACGGCGGCGAATTTCGTTTCGTTTGCGACATCGATCACTACGTCGCCTGGACGCTGGAGCATCTGATGCGTTCGCGTGATTTTACGTGGGCCGCGGAGCGCGCGGACGATTGGCGGCTGCCATGGCCCGGTTATACGATGACGCGCTATGGCGCAAAGGCGACACGCGAAGGGCGTCGTGCAACTTATCTGGTGTTCAGGAAAAACTCGTCTGGCGTCTGAGAGCGATCCGCGGCGCGATCACACCTTGCGTGACTTCCAGAAATTCAGCACGCGCTGCGCCGTCACCGGCACCAGCCGCTCGTAGTTGCCGCGCGCCTCTTCGAGACTGGCGGCCGCCGGCGTCCGGGCAACGCCCGTCCGCAGCACGATCAGCGCGCGCACCGTTGCCCAACCGAGCCCGATCGACTTGCCCATGATGAGCACGGGATCATGGCGATCGCCCGTCATCAGATGATCGACGATTCCTACTTTGACGCCGGTCATCATTGCCAGCGCAGCGACCGTTACGTCGTATTTGTAATCCTTCGCAAACTCGAACAGCTTGGCTTCGTCAAGCCGTCCGGTGCGGTGCAGGGCCAGAACGGCGCGCTGGGCCTGATTGAAATCGCGCTCTGAATCCTCCAGGGCGTCGGCCCCGGGAATGTCATCGAGCACCTGATTGATCGCAGCCTTGCGCGCGGGCGACGCCACCTCGAACAGCCGCCGCCGCACCAGATCGACCGAGGTGTTCATCAGTTGCTTGAGATGCGTCGCGGACAGATCGCCGCGCTGCCCGATCGAGATCGCCAGCACGCCATCATCGGCGGCGCGTTTGACCAGCGATGAATAGCCGATCGGCGAGAATTTTGCGCCTTCGTTGCCGGCAACGCCGCGGATCACGTCGCGTTCGCCGCGCCGGATGATGATGTCGGTGACCGGAGCAGTCAGTATCGTCCGCCCCGACATCGCCAGCAGATGTGCCTGCCCTTTTGCTCGCGCGATATCGGTCAGGGTGTCTTCATCGACCAGCGGCGACTGCCGCAGCAGCGGCCCGGCGATCCTGATCTCGTCGTCGCGCACCAGCCGGTTGACCAGTTTCGGCGGAGCATTGGCGATATCCGCCATCTGGACAGCGAGCTCGGCGCGCGCGCCAACGTCCGTATTCGACATAAGCCCGGTGAGGATGCCGTCGAACAGATCGACGTGCTGCGGCCGAAACTGGCTCGCGCCCTGCCGAAACAGCCCCGATATCTTGAGCATCGCATCCGCGCGCTTCTGCGGGCTTGCGGCTTTGACCATATCGTCAATGTCAGGAACCAGAGAGGCTGTCGCCATCGCACTCACTCAACCAACGCATGGCTTAAAGACTTGGCTTAAAGACATTCAATTTATGGCTTCGACGCCGCCCACGATGGGAACACCTTATGGATGTTTTGATGAAGGAAGGGTTAGCCGCAGGCTTGGGTTGCGGCGGGCGATTTCACACCTTAAGTCCGTGTTTTTGATCCGCTCCGCTGTTGTTAT
>JAKFUP010000015.1 GCA_021732625.1 Hyphomicrobiales bacterium | reverse complement strand
GAGCGAAAGATCGCCGTTTATCTCTGTCGTATTCAGGGCGCGAATGGCGGCTGGCCGCTGTTTCAGGACGGCGACTTCGACATGAGCGCAAGCGTGAAAGCCTATTTCGCGCTGAAGATGATCGGACACTCTGTCGATGCGCCACACATGGTGCGTGCCCGCGAGGCCATTTTGGCGCGCGGCGGTGCCGAGCGTAGCAATGTGTTCACGCGCATCATGCTGGCGCTGTACGGCGTGCTGACGTGGAAAGCCGTGCCGGTGATGCCGATCGAGATCATGCTGCTGCCGCGCTGGTTTCCGTTTCACCTGACCAGGATATCGTACTGGGCGCGCACAGTGATGGTGCCGCTGTTTGTATTGATGACGCTGAAGCCGAGAGCGAAGAATCCGCTCGGCATTTCGATTCCGGAGCTGTTTACGCAGCCGCCCGAGACCATCGGCATGGCGCCGAAGGCGCCGCACCAGAAAGCCGGCTGGTTCTATTTCTTCGCCGGCGTCGACAGCCTGCTGCGTCTCGCCGAACCGTATTTCCCGAAAGGCACGCGCCAGCGTTCGATCGATCGCGCAGTTGAATTTGTTACCGAGCGCCTGAACGGCGAAGACGGTCTCGGCGCGATCTTCCCGGCGATGGTCAACAGCCTGATGATGTATCGGCTGCTTGGTTATCCGATCGACCATTCGCTGCCTGCGACTGCGCGCAGGGCGATCGACAAGCTGCTGGTGATCAAGGACGACGAAGCCTATTGCCAGCCGTGTGTTTCACCGGTGTGGGATACCGCGCTGGCTTGCCACGCCCTGCTGGAAGCCGGCGGCGACGAGGCGATTGCCAGTACGAAAGCTGGCCTCGACTGGCTGAAGCCGCTGCAGGTGCTCGACGTCAAGGGTGATTGGGCTGCCAAGCGTCCTGACGTTCGCCCCGGCGGCTGGGCGTTCCAGTACAACAACGCGCATTACCCCGATCTCGACGACACCGCAGTCGTGGTGATGGCGATGGATCGTATCCAACGCGAACAACAGACGGGCGAATACAAGGAACAGATCGCGCGCGGTCGCGAATGGATCGAAGGCCTGCAAAGCCGCGATGGTGGCTGGGCCGCGTTCGATGCCGACAATCTGGAATACTATCTGAACAATATTCCGTTCTCGGATCACGGCGCATTGCTCGATCCGCCGACCGAAGACGTCACCGCGCGCTGCATCTCGATGCTGGCGCAGCTTGGCGAAACGCAGGACAATCCAGCCGTCGCGGCAGGCGTGAAATACATGCGCGACACCCAACTTGCCGACGGTTCCTGGTACGGCCGCTGGGGCATGAACTACATCTACGGAACCTGGTCGGTGCTGTGTGCGCTCAATGCCGTCGGAGTTCCTCACGGCGATCCGATGATGCGCAAGGCGGTGGACTGGCTGGTCTCGATCCAGAATGCCGACGGCGGTTGGGGTGAGGACGGGAACAGCTACCGGCTCGATTACCGCGGGCTGGAGAAAGCGCCAAGCACGGCCTCGCAGACGGCATGGTCTTTGCTCGCTTTGATGGCGGCAGGCGAGGTCGGAAACCCGTCCGTCGCCCGGGGCGTAG
Source organism: Hyphomicrobiales bacterium (assembly GCA_021732625.1). Classification (GTDB taxonomy): domain Bacteria; phylum Pseudomonadota; class Alphaproteobacteria; order Rhizobiales; family Xanthobacteraceae; genus SG-bin9. The sequence continues at coordinate 28,323 of JAKFUP010000015.1, read as the reverse complement.
CTTACCTGATGAAGACGCAAGGCAACGACAGTCTGTGGGACGAAGCGCGCTACACAGCCACCGGCTTCCCACGCGTATTTTACCTGCGATACCACGGCTACCCGAAGTTCTTTCCGGTTTGGGCATTGGCGCGGTACAGGAATCTCAATAATACTAACTCCCGGATGGTAGGGGTCGGAATGTGACGATTGGGGCTTTGGGGACGACTGGCGCCGGAGAAGGGCGTCCGGTGCTGATTGTGACGGGACTTGCTCAGGAGGCGCGCATTGCCGCCGGTCCGGGCATGTCTGTGATCTGCAGCAGCAGCAATCCGCATCATCTGCGCTCGATCCTGAGCGGCTTCGATCACTCCAGCATCCGCGGTATCATCTCGTTCGGCGTGGCCGGCGGGCTCGATCCGGCGTTGCATTCCGGCGATATCGTGGTTGCAACCGAGGTCGTGTCAGGCGCGTCGCGCTGGCAGGCCGAGACTCGTTTCACTGGCGATCTGGTCACCCGCGCCGATCTCGGACGCCGTCAGGTGGCGCGCGGCATTCTCGCAGGTGTCGAGGAAGTCGTGGTCGGGCCGCAGGGCAAGGCCGCGCTGCGGGCCGCAACTGGCGCTGCCGCCGTCGATATGGAAAGCCACATCGCCGCGCATTACGCCGCAGACAAAGGCCTGCCGTTCGCCGCACTTCGCGTCATCAGCGATCCGGCGTCGCGCGCGTTGCCGGCGCTGGCGGCCGATGCGCTGAAGCCATGCGGCAATATCGATCCGTGGAAGGTGATGAAGGGAATCGCGCGTAACCCGACGGCGATCCCGTCGTTGATGTCGACGGCGCGGGACTTCAACCGCGCCATCGAAGGCCTGCGCGGCTGTCGGAGTCATTTCCTCGGCGGGCTTTTTGGCGGCCTTATCCCGGCGGAAGTTTAAGGGCGTCGCTGAAGCTCCGGCTCAACAGACGTTACGTCGCCTCGTTTAACACCTCAAAGAAAAAGCCCTCAGCAGTGAACTGGTGAGGGCTTTTTTATTTGCGATCGAACTTGAGATCAGGCGGCAGTGGAGGCCTTTTCAGCTTTCGCTGCTGCCTTGGCAGCCTTTTCTGCGGCTTCGTCCTTACGGATTTCCGACAAATGCTTCTGCACTTCGGCCGAGAAGATGTACTGCGCCGGCCGCTGATTGCTCATGTCGATTTCCGGCGCCATCGGGCCCGACGTGCGAATGCCGCGGAGCGCGACCATCATGGCCTTGATCGGGTTGTTGATCGCAGCTTGGGCCGCAGTCGGTTCGTAACCGCAATGCGCCATGCAGTCGGCGCACTTCTCATACTTGCCGGTGCCGTAAGTATCCCAGTCGGTGGTGTCGATCAGCTCCTTGAAGGTTTTGGTGTAGCCCTCGCCGAGCAGATAGCAGGGCTTCTGCCACCCGAAGATGTTGCGTGCCGGCATGCCCCACGGCGTGCAGTGATATTCTTGATTGCCGGCGAGGAAGTCGAGGAACAGGCTCGAGTGCATGAAGTTCCACTTTTTGCCCTTGCCGCGGGCGAACACGTCGCGGAACAGCTGCTTGGTCTTGGTGCGGTTCAGGAAGTGCGCCTGATCCGGCGCGCGCTCGTAAGCGTAGCCGGGCGACATCGAAACGCCGACGCCGAGTTCGGTGGTGTAGTCGAGGAATGCGGCGATATCTTCAGCCGAGTGGCCGTCGAAGATCGTCGCGTTGACGTTGACGGTGAAGCCGCGCGCCTTGGCGGCCTTGATCGCGGAGACGGCGCGCTCGAACACGCCCTTCTGCGACACGGCCTTGTCGTGGTGATCCTTGAGGCCGTCGAGATGCACCGAGAAAAACAGATACGGCGACGGCTCGAACAGATCGAGCTTCTTTTCCAGCAACAATGCGTTGGTGCAGAGCGAGACGAACTTCTTGCGTGCCACGAGGCCGCGCACGATCTCGCCGATGTCCTTGTGGATCAGCGGCTCGCCGCCCGGGATTGCCACCATCGGCGCACCGCACTCTTCGGCCGCGTCCCAGCACTCCTGTGCCGTCATGCGCCGGTTGAGGATCGCATCCGGATAATCGATCTTGCCGCAGCCGACGCAGGCCAGATTGCAGCGGAACAGCGGCTCGAGCATCAGAACCAGCGGATAGCGCTTACGGCCGAGAAGCTTCTGCTTCATCAGGTAGCCGCCAATTTTGATTTCTTTGAAGAACGGAATTGCCATGAACTGAAGCTTTCGGCGTTAGCGGTGAGCGACGGGTCGGTCTGCCATGAGTTCGGGCGGCAGACGGAATTCGATGTTTTCCTCCCGCCCCGGAAGCACGGAGACCGAAACCGGTCCGAGCCGCCGCAGCGCTTCGATGACGTCATCGACCAGCACTTCGGGAGCCGAAGCGCCAGCCGTGATGCCGACTGTTTTTATATCTTGCAACCACTCCGCCTTCACTTCGCTGCCATCGGCAACGAGGTAGCTCGGAACACCGACTTCGGTGCCGATTTCGCGGAGCCTGTTCGAATTGGATGAATTCTTCGCGCCGACCACCAGAATGACGTCGACGACCTTGGAGAGGTCTCGCACCGCCGATTGGCGATTCTGTGTCGCGTAGCAGATGTCGCGGGTATCCGGACCCTGAATGTCAGAAAACCGTTGTTCCAGCGCGGCGATGATGTCCTTGGTGTCATCAACACTTAGTGTTGTCTGCGTGATGTAGGCCAGCGGCGTGTCGTTCGGCATCGAGAGCGCGGCTACGTCGTCTACGCTCTGCACCAGCGTCACGGGCGCCGGAACCTGACCCATGGTGCCAACCACTTCCGGATGGCCTTCATGGCCGATCAGGATCAGCGCGCGGCCCTTGGAGACGTAACGCTTGCCCTGATTGTGGACTTTCGTGACGAGCGGGCAGGTGGCGTTGAGCACAGGAAGATTGCGGGCGGCCGCTTCCTCCTCGACGCTCTTGGCGACGCCATGGGCACTGAACACGGTGACGGCCTTGGCCGGAACTTCATGCAGATCCTCGACGAACACCGCGCCTTTGGCCTTCAAGCTTTCGACGACGTATTTGTTATGGACGATCTCGTGGCGGACATAGACCGGCGGTCCATACTTCTCCAGCGCGCGTTCGACGATCTCGACCGCGCGCACCACGCCTGCGCAGAAGCCGCGCGGTTGGGCCAAAATCACTTCCATGGGACGACGATCAAGCAAGCTGCACCGCCCGCTTGTCGGCATCGCGGCCGAGCGCTTCGAATGCCTTCATGACGATGCCTCGTGCGTCGAGACCGGCCTGCGCGTACATCACGGCCGGGCTGTCGTGATCCTGGAACAGGTCAGGCAGCATCATGCAACGAACCTTCAGTCCCTTGTCGAGCGCGCCGTTGTCGGACAGCGCCTGCATCACCTGAGCACTGAAACCGCCGACCGAACCTTCCTCGACCGTGATCAGCACTTCGTGCTCGCGAGCCAACTGGAGGATCAGATTGGTGTCCACCGGCTTGGCAAAGCGTGCATCGGCGACCGTCGTGGTCAAGCCGTAGGATTTTAGAATGTCTGCAGCCTTGAGACACTCGGCGAGCCGGGTGCCGAGCGAGAGCAGGGCAACGCTGGAGCCTTCCTTGACGATCCGGCCACGGCCGATCTCGAGCGGCGTGCCGATCTCGGGAAGGTCGACGCCGATGCCGTCGCCGCGCGGAAAACGAAACGCTGACGGACGATCATCGATCGCGACCGCAGTCGCCACCATGTGGCGCAACTCGGCTTCGTCGGCCGCAGCCATCACCACGAAGTCGGGCAGGCAGCAAAGATAGGCGAGGTCGAACGCACCCGCGTGGGTTGGCCCGTCAGCGCCGACCAAACCGGCGCGGTCGATGGCGAAGCGCACCGGCAGCCGCTGGATGGCGACGTCGTGCACAACCTGATCGTACCCGCGCTGCAGGAACGTCGAATAGATGGCGGTGAACGGCTTCATGCCTTCCGAGGCGAGGCCGGCTGCGAAAGTCACACCATGCTGTTCGGCAATGCCGACGTCGAAGGTGCGCTCGGGAAACGCCTTGCCGAAAATATCGACGCCGGTTCCGCCCGGCATCGCGGCAGTGATAGCGACGATCGTGTCGTCCTTTTCGGCATGCTTGACGAGGCTCTCGCCGAACACCTTGGTGTAGGACGGTGCGTTGGCCTGTGCCTTGGCTTGCTTGCCGGTGGCAACATCGAATTTGACGACGCCATGATATTTGTCGGCGGAGGCTTCTGCGGGCGCGTAGCCCTTGCCTTTCTGAGTCACGACGTGAACCAGGATCGGGCCCTGCTCGGAGTCGCGCACGTTGCGCAGCACCGGCAAGAGATGATCGAAGTTGTGACCGTCGATCGGGCCGACGTAGAAGAACCCGAGCTCTTCGAACAACGTGCCGCCGGACAGGAAACCGCGCGCGTATTCCTCGGCGCGCTGCGCGCCCTTCTCGACGAACTTCGGCAGCTTCTTTGCGACCTGCTTTGCGGTTTCGCGGAGCGAGCGATAGGTCCGGCCCGAGATCAAGCGCGACAGATAGGCCGACATGGCACCGACCGGTGGCGCGATCGACATCTCGTTGTCATTGAGGATCACGATCAGGCGCGAATCCATCGCGCCCGCGTTGTTCATGGCTTCATAGGCCATGCCCGCAGAAATCGCGCCGTCGCCAATCACCGCCACGACGCTGTTCGTCTTGCCGGCGAGGTCGCGTGCAACCGCCATGCCGAGCCCTGCCGAGATCGATGTCGATGAATGCGCTGCACCAAAGCAATCGTATTCGCTCTCGGCGCGCTTGGTGAAACCGGACAGGCCGCCGCCCTGACGCAGAGTGCGGATGCGCTCGCGACGTTCGGTGAGGATCTTGTGCGGATAGGCCTGATGGCCGACGTCCCAGATCAAACGATCGTCGGGCGTATTGAAGACATGATGCAGTGCGACAGTCAGTTCGACGACGCCCAAGCCGGCACCGAGGTGACCACCGGTGACGGCGACGGCGTTGATCGTCTCGGCGCGCAGTTCTTCCGCGAGTTGCGTCAATTGACTCTCTGGCAATGCACGAAGATCGGCTGGAGATTTGACGGCATCGAGGAGGGGAGTTTTTGATGTCATAACGCAACTTTCAAATATGGCCGAAACAGAGGTCTGGACCTTGTTTGTTCTAGGCTTTATGGCAGATATTCAGAATGAAAACAGTACTCTGACACTTTTTATGCCATTTTGGCAGGCATTTGAAGCGGCGCTTGCCGACCGACCGGGATAACGGTAACCGGACCCGCGATATCCCCCGATCTTAGGCGTCGCCCCCCCGATAGAAAGAGCAATTGTGCTAAAAAGCCTCGTCGTTTCGCTGGTAAATGTTTGCACACGGTTTGCCTCATTCACTGTAGCGATTGCAGTCATTTTGACTGTCGCGGCCGGCTATTACTCGGCCCGAAACTTCGCAATTACAACGGATGTCGGAAAGCTGATCGCGCCCAACCTGGACTGGCGTCAGCGCGAGATTGAATACGAAAAGTGGTTTCCGGACCGCAACAAGCTGATTTTGGCGGTGGTTGAGGCGCCAACTCCGGAACTGGCCGGTTCGGCCAGCGCCGCCCTTGAACAAAAACTTTCAGGCCGGAATAAGGAATTCGAGTCGGTAAAACGCGCCGGCGGAGGCGATTTTTTTGAGCAAAATGGCCTTTTATTCCTTCCAACTCAAGAGGTTACGCAGACAACCGGGCAACTGGCCGAGGCAGCCCCGATTGTCGAAGTTCTGGCTGCCGATCCGAATTGGCGGGGTTTGACCGGGGCCGTCGAGTTCGGCCTCCAGGGTGCGATCCGGCGCCGGTATCCCATCGACAGCCTCACCAAGCCGTTCAATGCGGCGGCCGAGACCATCGAAATGGCCTTGGCTGGGAAACCCGCGGCCTTTTCCTGGCAGGAACTGACCAGCCAAAAGCCGCTGACGCCTGGCGACAAGCGCGCCTTTCTCCAGATCATCCCGATTCTCGATTTCAACGCGCTTGAACCGGGAGGCGCCGCCACCGAATCGATTCGCAGTGCGGTGAAGGAACTCGACCTCGCCGGCAAATACCAGGCGCGGGTGCGGCTGACCGGCCCGGTTCCAATCGCCAACGAGGAGTTCGCCACTCTGCAGGAAGGGGCACTGCTCAATCACTCCGTGACCATCCTGATCGTACTTGTCATCCTGTATCTTGCTCTGAAGTCACCGAAGATCATCTTGTCGGTCTTCCTCACTCTGATCGTCGGTCTGTCACTGACGACTGCTGTCGGCCTCTTGATGGTTGGCGCGTTCAATCTGATTTCCATCGCCTTCTTTGTTTTGTTCGTCGGTCTTGGTGTCGATTTCGGCATCCAATACAGCGTTCGCTATCGATCGGAACGGTTCAAGTCGGGCGATCTCCACACCGCGATTATCAACGCCGCCGAATTCTCTGCTGTGCCGCTGTCTCTTGCGGCTGTGGCGACCGCGGCAGGATTTCTGTCGTTCTTGCCGACCGCTTATAAAGGCGTCTCTGAACTCGGTCAGATCGCCGGGGCCGGAATGATCATCGCGTTTTTCGCCAGTGTCACTGTGCTGCCAGCCCTGTTGAAGCTGTTCAACCCGCCTGGCGAGGCCGAGCCGCTGGGTTACAAGTTTCTGGTGCCCGTCGATCGCTTCCTTGACGAAAAGCGCGTGCCGGTCATTGCCACCACGCTGCTGGTGGCGATCGTCGGTCTGCCATTGCTGTATTTTCTGCGATTTGACTTCAATCCGATCAACTTGCGCAGCACGAAGGTCGAGTCGATCGCGACCTATCTCGATCTGCGCAGCGATCCCAACACGTCGACCAATGCCATCGAAGTGATTGCCGCCAATCCGGCCGAGGCCAGGCAGGTCGAGGAGCGGCTATCCAAGTTGCCAGAGGTGTCCCGTGTGATGTCGCTGGACAGCTTCGTGCCGAAAGATCAGCAGGTGAAGCTGCGCGCCATTGCGCGCGCGGCGAAAGAGCTTGTGCCGGCGCTCAAAACCGATCCCGACGACAAGCCGGCGACGGACGCCGAGAACATCGAGGCGCTCAAGCTGACGATGGCAAGCCTGCGCAAAACGGCAGGCAATGCGCCTTCAGAGGGGGCTGTTGCCTCGCGCCGTCTTGCAGACGCGATCGACGGCGTGCTGAAAGCCGACAAACCGCTGCGCGACAAGACCGAAGCTGTGTTTGTACTACCGCTCAAAGTGATGCTCGGCCAGCTTGGAGGCCTGCTGCAGGCCAAGCCAGTCAGCATCAAGACGCTGCCGGAGGATCTGCAGAAGGACTGGACCACGCCTGACGGACGCGTGCGTATCGAGATTCTGCCAAAGGGCGACCCGAACGACAACGAGACGCTGCGCAAATTTGCAGCGGCCGTCAAAACCGCGGCACCTGCAGCGATCGGCGGTCCGGTGTCGATTCTGGAATCCGGTGATACCATCGTAAAGGCATTCATCCAGGCGGGTGCATGGGCGCTGCTATCGATCGCGATCCTGCTCTGGATTGTGCTGAGGCGGTTCGGCGATGTGCTACTGACGCTGCTGCCACTCATACTGGCCGGAGTGGTCACGCTGGAAATTTGCGTGCTGATTGGCCTGCCGATGAACTTCGCCAACATCATCGCGCTGCCGGTGTTGCTCGGCATCGGCGTCGCGTTCAAGATCTACTACGTCACTGCATGGCGCGGCGGGAAAACAGAACTGCTGCAATCGAGTCTCACGCGTGCGATTTTTTATAGCGCCATGACGACCGCAACCGCGTTCGGCAGCCTATGGCTATCAAGCCATCCGGGAACGTCCAGCATGGGCAAACTGCTGGCGCTGTCGCTGGTCACAACACTCGCGGCAGCGGTTCTTTTCCAGCCAGCGCTGATGGGCAAGCCGCGCGAGATCGAGGAAGAGTAACTCTTCTGTTTTGCTTGCGGGCCGTTTGAAATTGAAAGCCGCAGCGATCTGCGGCTTTTTGCTTGTTTGCTCGCGCAGCTTTCAGGCTCGCTTGGATGCCAATTTGCTCGCCATCAGTTAACCGCTCGGCCGGTGGTACCAGTGGCTTTTGCGATCTCCGGAATGGCGCAAATATCATCGAGCGGGTTAGCCGGCGCCGTGCCGGCTTTTGACGCGGTCGAATTCTTGGCGCTGCCCGATGCGGCGGTTGGGGCAGCTTGAGTCATCGCGCCGGCTTTCGGCGCGGGGCCCGTTGTTTTTTGCTGTCCTGCCGACCCGGATTTCGGCGCTCCGGGTGGTGGGGAGGGTATTGGTTCTCCAACGCGTGTCCAGGTCTCGCCGCCGCACAGGAAGCCCAGGACGCAGCCTTTGATTTCAAGCTTGTTGCCTGCAAGCGGCTTGATGGATGAATCGTAGATTTTACCGTTCTTCGCGTTGTAGACGGAGCCTTCCCATTCATCTGAACCATTCTTCTTTTTCATGTTCAGCAGAATTGGCATTCCCAGCGTTGGCCGGGTCTTTTTAAAGGCATCGGGATTTTGATTGTCGATGCCGCCGGGGATCTTCTCCCACGCCACGACACCCCACTTGCTGTTATTGCAATCAACAATTCGAATTTGGGCGGTACCTTCTTCGACCAGCCAATCCCCATTGGGGTCCGCCGCGAATGCCGCTCCCGCTGTAGCCGTGAGAATCAATCCAGTATAGATAATCGTGCGCATGAAACCTCTTAGGCGCTGCAACATGATATTTGACCTTTAAAGCAAGTTTTTAAGGTCAAAACGCCGCAATGGTGGTTTTAAGTTGACTGCTCACCAACGAAGCGAAGTATGTAGCCAATGGTATATCCGAATCTTGACGTTTCCGAGATGTTTGTGGACCGGCAGTCCCAGCGCAGTGTGATGCACGTGCAGCACCTGAATGAACAGCTTGTGCGCGTCCTCAAAACGATCGGATACGATGTAGGGTTCCAAAGGGGCGAGGGCCAGTACCTTTTTGACCGCGACGGAGCTCGCTACCTCGATCTTTTGAGCGGTTTCGGGGTTTTCGCCATCGGTCGCAATCATCCGACGCTCCGCGATGCCCTCAAAAGCGTTCTCGACAGCAATCTGCCCAATCTGGTGCAGATGGATGTGTCGACCTTAGCGGGCGTTCTGGCGGAGCGGCTGCTTGATCACATGCCTTATCTCGACAAGGTATTCTTCGCCAATTCAGGTGCGGAATGTGTCGAAGCTGCGATTAAATTCGCCCGAAACGCCACCGGCCGCTCCGGCATTGTCCACTGCACAAAATCATATCACGGACTTACTTACGGAGCGCTGTCGCTCACGGATGATGTCAATTTCCGCGGCGGTTTCGAACCGCTGTTGCCTGGCTGCACGGCTGTGCCGTTTAACGACCTCGCCGCTTTGGAAAAGGCGCTGTCGTCTCGCGATGTAGCCGCCTTCATCGTCGAGCCGATCCAGGGCAAGGGCGTCAATATCCCGAGTGATGACTATCTGCCGGGCGCAGCCGCGCTCTGCAAAAAATACGGCACGCTTCTGGTCGCCGACGAAATCCAGACGGGTATTGGCCGGACCGGGCGTTTCCTTGCGGTTGAGCACTGGAATGTCGAGCCGGATATGGTGTTGCTCGCCAAAGCTCTGTCGGGCGGCCACGTGCCTGTTGGCGCGGTGCTGACTCGCAAGTTTGTGTTCGACAAGATTTTCGATCGGATGGACCGCGCCGTGGTGCACGGTTCGACTTTCGCCAAGAACGACTTGGCCATGGCGGCGGGCATCGCGACACTTGAAGTGATGAAGTCGGAACGGCTGGTGGAGAATGCGGCGCGGCGCGGCGCGCAGATCCGTCTAGCGCTGAACAATCTGGTTCCGAAATACGAACTGCTGAAAGAAGTGCGCGGCAAGGGTCTGATGATCGGCGTCGAGTTCGGTCCGCCGAAATCGCTTGGCCTCAAGGCGTCGTGGAATTTGCTTGAGACCGCAAGCAAGGGTCTGTTCTGTCAGCTCATCACCATTCCGTTGTTCAAGGATCACAAGGTCCTGACGCAGGTCGCAGGCCACGGCAGTCACACCATCAAGCTGCTGCCGCCGCTCGTGATCGACGATCAGGATTGCAGTTGGATTGAGAAGTCGTTTGATGAAGTGATTGCCGCCTCGCACCGTGTGCCCGGTGCGGTTTGGTCGCTCGGCAAGACGCTGATGGACAACGCGGTACGGAAGTCCGCTTGAGTCCTCTGAAATGAAAAAACAAAAACGGCCGCATCGTGCGGCCGCTTTCGTTTCATGGATCGTGATGCTTACTGCCCGTTGCTCTTCAACATGGCGTCGCAAGACTTCGAGATTTTCGGCCGGTTCTGCTGCAAACACGCCAGGATGACGAAATCGCCTTCATTGATCACCGCGCGGCAATAGCGTGAAACGTCGGCACCGCAGGCCTTCTCTTGTTCAGGTGTGCCACGTGACTGAGCAAAGGCCTGGGTCGAGGCGACAGTGAACAAGGTAAGCAATGCAAATGTCTTCAGCATGATATTCCTTCGTTGTGTAATGCCCAAGGCCACGCCCTCACCCGTCTATAGGCTATTTTGTCCAGCGATTAAATCCGGATTGGCGCCCCCGAATGCAGATGGATTCGGAGTGTTGCCGCAAGATTGCAGTCTGCGTTGATCCGCCACAGCGGGCCTTTATGGATGCCGATGCAACGGGGTAAAATATCTCTCGCACATTGCACCGCACCCGACTTACGCGGCGGGCAGTCCCTGCTGCTTTTTGTATTCGGCCCAGTACCGGTCGCGCAGATGGCGTTTGACCAGTTTGCCGGTCGGAGTGCGCGGCAGTTCCGCCGCGAAGTCGATGCTTCGCGGGCATTTGATTGGCGATAGCGTGTTGCGGCAATAGGCAATCAGTTCCGCCTCAAGTGCCTTGCCGGCCTCCGCCATATCGTAGGGCTGCACCACTGCCTTGACCTCTTCGCCCATCTCCTCGTTCGGAACTCCGAACACGGCGACATCGGCCACCTTGGGGTGTCCGATCAGCACGTCCTCGGTTTCCTGCGGATAAATGTTCACGCCGCCGGAAATGATCATGTAGGCCTTGCGGTCGGTCAGATAGAGAAAGCCTTCGCCATCGAGATACCCAACATCGCCCAGCGTCGACCAGCCGCGTGAATTGTAGGCGCGTTTCGTCTTGTCGGGGTCATTGTGGTAGGAAAACACCGGCGCGTCGGCGAAATAGACCGTTCCGATTTCGCCGGCCGGCAGTTCGTTGTCCTCTTCGTCCAGAATCTTGATCGAGCCGACGACGGCGCGGCCGACCGTGCCGCGATGGTCGAGCCATTGCTGCGATGTGGACACGGTCACACCGTTGCCCTCGGAGCCTGCGTAGTACTCGATCAGGATTGGCCCCCACCATTCGATCATCTTTGCCTTCACATCGACCGGGCAGGGAGCTGCGGCGTGAATCGCGCCCTTCAGTGTTGAGACGTTGTATTGCCTGCGCACGTCCTCCGGCAGCTTGAGCATGCGCACGAACATTGTCGGCACCAGTTGCGACTGCGTCGCTTTGTGTTTTTCGACCAGCTTGAGGAACTCCTCTGCGTCGAAAGACTCCATGATCACCGATGTGCCGCCGAGTACACCGACCATCATGTTGAAGCGCAGCGGAGCTGCATGATAAAGCGGTGCCGGCGACAGATAGATGCTGTCGTTCGTCATGCCGCACATCTTCTGACACAGCAGTTGCAGAAACGGATTTGGAACGTCGATCGCCTTGTTTTCGGATTGGCGTTTGATGCCTTTCGGGCGGCCGGTGGTGCCCGACGAGTAGAGCATATCGTAGCCCGCGATCTCATCGGAGACGGGCGCGGTCGGTTGTGTCGCGACGGCTTTGTCCCAGGACTTGAAGTTTGGGATAGTTTCGTTGCCGCTGACATAATAGGCGGGTGCGCCATTGGCTTCCTCGGCGAGCGAGCCGAGAACCTCCGCTGTCTTCGGCGTGCCGATCACGAGCCTCGCGCCGCAATCCTGTACGATGTAGGCGATTTCGTCGGCGGTGAGGTAGCGGCTGATCGCCGTGAAATAAAGGCCGCTGCGCTGTGCCGCCCAGCACACCACCATGAAGTCGATGCAATTCTCCATCAGCAGCGCAATGTGGTCGCCGGGTTTCAATCCTTGCGATCGAAAGAAGTGCGCGGCCTGATTGGAGCGTTCATCAAGTTCGCGATAGGTGATGCTCTCGCCAGATCGCGCCATGACATAGGCGATCTTGTTAGGCGTCGTCTTCGCGTGATGAGCCGGATGCAACATGGTGCGTTTCCCTGATCGGTGGCTTTTGCCGCTCCGTTTTCTCTCGCTGCCGTCATTGCGAGCGGAGCGAAGCAATCCAGATTATTGTGCGAAGGCTGGATTGCTTCGTCGCTGGGCTCCTCGCAATGACGGAGGAGGCGACGAGTTCAATAGCAAACGGCTTTACAGCCGTTCGACGATGGTGACGTTGGCCATGCCGCCGCCTTCGCACATGGTCTGGAGTCCGTAGCGCTTGTTCTGGTTCTTGAGCGCGTAGACAAGAGTGGTCATCAGCTTGGTTCCGGAGCCGCCGAGCGGATGGCCAAGCGCGATCGCGCCGCCATTGACGTTCAGTTTAGCCGGATCGGCACCCGTGGTCTTGAGCCACGCGGTCGGCACCGAGGCGAAGGCTTCGTTGACCTCGAACAGATCGATGTCGTCGATCGACATGCCGGCCTTCTTCAGCGCCTGCTGCGTTGCCGGCAGCGGCGCTTCAAGCATGATGACGGGATCGTGGCCGAGCAGGGTCATCTGATGGATGCGTGCCATTGGCTTGACGCCGAGTTGCTTGAGGCCCTTTTCGTTGACGACCAGCACGCCGGATGCGCCGTCGCAGATCTGGCTGGCGCTGGCCGCGGTGAGGCGGCCGCCTTCGTTGATCAACTTGACGCCGCGGATGCCATCGAGGGTGACGTCGAACCGGATTCCTTCGTCGATGTGATGGGTGTCGGTCGAGCCGTCCTGACGCGTGATTGTCAACGGAACGATCTCGTCCTTGAATTTGCCAGCTTGGGTTGCGGCAATCGCGCGCTGATGGCTCTCATACGAATACTTGTCGAGCGCTTCCTTATCGAACCCATATTTCTCCGCCATCATTTCGGCGCCAGTGAACTGGCTGAACTGGATGTTCGGATATTTCTCTTCCAGACCGGGGCTCTTGTAGTGACCGAATCCGTTCTTGGCAGGTAGCGAGGAGGCGAGGCCCATTGGCACGCGGGTCATGCCCTCGACGCCGGCGGCAATCACGACATCCATGGTGCCTGACATTGCGGCTTGAGCCGCGAAATGCAGCGCCTGCTGCGACGAGCCGCACTGGCGGTCAATCGACGTGCCGGGCACATGCTCAGGCAGTTTCGAAGCCATTACCGCATTGCGCGCGACATTATTTGATTGCTCACCGGCCTGCATCACGCAGCCCATGATGACGTCTTCGATTTGCGCGGGATCGACGCCCGAGCGATCGACCAGCGAGTCCAGCACGGAGGCTGCCAAATCAACCGGATGCCATCCACTGAGCCGGCCACCCTTGCGGCCTCCGGCGGTGCGTGCTGCGGCGACGATATAGGCTTCGGCCATGTATCCCTCCCGGGTTATGTGTTTTTGTTGGGCATGATCCCGAAAAGTGGAAGCCGGTTTTCGGATCGGATCATGCCTCGAGAAAGCTCGCGGATTTAAGTGTCGGAGATCGTCTTAGTCAATCACTCAATTAACTCTTGAGCCGGGCGCGGCGATGAGGTTAGTAGGCCAGTGTGGCGGTTCAGAAATTCCCTTCATCGTTGCCGCAACTTCGTCAAGGGAATTTCTGAACCACACACACTAGAATCTAAGATTTCTAGTGTCCTCACGTATCCGACGTTCGCTCTCAGACGCGCAGATAAGTCATGCGAACTTCGGATTCGGGACACTAGGTCATCGGGTGCCCGTCATGCGAACAAGTGCGAACCAGCGAACAAATTCCAGATTGTCGCGGCGAACGGTCCCGGCGCGCAATCCGACAGCGGAGAAGCTGTTGGTCGCGGCCAGTGAGCTGATGATCGAGCGCAATTCGCTGGAAATCTCTTTGAGCGATCTCGCCCAGAAGTCCGGCGTCAACGCGGCGCTGGTCAAATATCACTTTGGAAACAAAGAGGGGCTGCTGCTCGCGCTGCTGGAGCGCGACGCCGCCTCGGAAGTCGCCAATCTGGAGTATTTACTGGATCAGCCGATGTCGGCGACCGAGAAGCTCAAGCTCCACATCGCTGGCATTATCAATGCCTATTACCGGTTTCCATATCTGAACCGGCTCATCCATCTCTTGTTGCATGAGAGCGATGCAAAGGCGGCGAATGAAGTCTCGCGCTTTTTCATCAAGCCCCTGTTCGAATTCCAGCGACGTTTGCTGGAAGAGGGTGTCGCGTCTGCCGAATTCCGCAAAGTGGATCCGGTGATGTTCTACACCAGCCTGATCGGCTCTTGCGACCATCTGTTTCATGGCCGCAATGCGATGGCGCGCGCGATCGGCGTCGGCGATGTCACCGATGATGTGCGCCGCAAATACATCGATCATATGACCGCCATGGTTCTCGGTGGTATGGTGAAGCCGGTTTCGAAGGCACCAAAAATCGTCAAGGCGTAAACGCGCCGAATTAGAAACTGCAAACCAAGGGGAGTTTTATGCAGCTCAAGGATGTTTCGGTACTGATCACCGGCGGCGGTTCGGGTCTGGGTGCCGCGACTGCTCGCGCCATGGCAGCGAAGGGCGCCAGGGTTGCGGTGATCGATATGCAGAAGGACAAGGCCGAGGAGGTTGCCGCCGAGATCAAGGGCGTCGCCTGCATCGGCGATGTGTCGCAGGAAGCGCCGGTCAAGGAAGCGATTGCCAAAGCCGAGGCTGCGCATGGTGTGGTGCGCGTGCTGGTGAACTGCGCCGGTATCGGCGGTGCGGTGAAGACCGTGGGCAAGAACGGCGCGTATCCGCTGGATCACTTCACGCGCATCATCAACGTCAACCTGATCGGTACCTTCAATTGTATCCGCCTCGTGGCCGAGCGTATGCAGAACGCGCCGACCATCGGCGAAGAGCGTGGTGTGTGCATCAACACCGCAAGCGTTGCGGCATACGACGGTCAGATCGGACAGGCGGCTTACTCGGCCTCCAAGGGCGGCATTGTCGGCCTCACGTTGCCGGTTGCGCGCGATCTCGCGTCGATGAACATTCGTGTCATGACGATTGCGCCGGGTCTGTTCCTGACGCCGCTTTTGATGGGTCTGTCGGAAGACGCGCGAAAGAGCCTCGGCGCGCAGGTACCGCATCCCGCGCGTCTCGGTGATCCGTCGGAATACGCCCACCTCGCGGTGGCGATCGTCGAGAACCCAATGCTCAACGGCGAGACCATCCGCCTCGACGGCGCGATCCGTATGGCGCCGCGCTAATTTTCAACCACCTCAACAGAGGCAATGAAAAAGCGCTCAAGCGCATATTAACGGGAGCTTGATCGAAGCATCACAACAAGAAGAGCAATGTCATGAACTTCGAATTCTCCGACGATCAGAAGCAGCTCCGCGACGAGGCCCGGCGATATCTGGCCGAGCATTCCTCGCCGAAAGCGGTACGTGCGGTGCTTGAAGGCCATGCGCCTTATGATAGGGAGCTGTGGAAAGGCCTTGCGGGCATGGGTTTCCTTGGCGTCGCGATCCCGGAAGAATACGGCGGCGCAGGCGCGGGGCATTTGGAGCTGTGCGTGATCGCCGAGGAAATGGGCCGCGCGCTGGCGCCGGTACCGTTCTCGTCGTCGATCTATCTCGCCGCCGAAGCCATCATGCTGGCCGGTACTGCTGATCAAAAACAGAAATACCTGCCGGGTCTGGCGCAAGGCACCACCATCGGGACGCTGGCGTTGTTTGAAGGGACCGGAAATCCGTCGCACGACAAGATCAAGACGAGCGCGATGCAAAACAAGATCAGCGGCGCCAAGAAGCCGGTGCCGGATGGCGCGATTGCGGACATCGCGATTGTTGCCGCGCGTTCGGGCTCGTCCGGGCGGGACACGGATATCTCTCTTTATATTGTCGATCTGAAAGGTGCCGGCATCGCGCGTAAGGATTTGCAGGCGATCGATCCCTCACGCAATCAGGCGGAGATCACATTCAAGGACGCGCCGGGGGAGCTGCTCGGAAAAGCTGGCGAAGGCTGGGACCTGTTGATGCAGTTGCTGGATCGAGCTGCGGTGCTCGTAGCATTCGAGCAGGTCGGCGGCGCTGACCGTGCGCTGGAGATGGGCCGTGACTATGCGCTCGATCGCATCGCGTTCGGCCGCCCGATCGGATCGTTTCAGGCGGTGAAGCACATCCTTGCCGACATGTATGTGTCGGCGACGCTGGCGCGCTCCAATTGCTATTACGGAGCGTGGGCGCTCTCGACCAATGCTGGCGAACTGCCGGAAGCGGCGGCCACCGCACGCATCAGCGCGACGCAGGCGTTTCAGCATTGCTCGAAGCAAAACATACAGGTCCACGGCGGCATGGGATTCACGTGGGAGTTCGACTGCCACCTCTATTATCGCCGGTCCAATGCGATCGCGCTTGGCCTTGGCAGTCAGTCGTATTGGGAAGATGCCTTGATTGACCGGATGCGCAAGCGCAACGCGGCAGCTTGATCGCGGGAGCGATGAGTTGAACGAGAAAATGGGAGATTGAGATGAATTTCGACGATACTCCGCAGGAAGCCGCGTTCCGCGCCGAGGCGCGCAAGTTCGTCGAGATGAACGCGCCGAAGGAGTTTGAAGCTGAATTGTCGAAAGCCTCGCTTGGCCGCATCAAGCTGAAGGATCGCGACATCGTCGCGGTCGGCAAGGCCTGGCAGAAGAAGAAAGCCGATGAGGGCTGGAGCTGCCTCAAATGGCCGAAGGAATATGGTGGCCGGGGCGCGACGCCGATCGAGCAGGTGATCTGGCAGGAGGAAGAGGGCATCTATGGCAAACTGACAAGCCCTTTCCAGATCGGCGAGGGCATGTGCGGCCCGACTGTGATGGCTTATGCGAGCGAAGAGCATAAGCGCAAATATCTGCCGAAGCTCGCGTCCGGCGAAAACATCTGGTGCCAGTTGTTCTCCGAGCCCTCGGCAGGCTCCGATGTCGCAGGTCTTCGCACACGCGCGGAGAAGCAGGGCGACGGCTGGATCGTCAATGGTCAGAAGATATGGACGTCCGGTGCGCATTACTCCGACTATGGCATTCTCATCACCCGCACCGATCCGACGGTCCCCAAGCACAAGGGACTAACGATGTTCTTCCTCGACATGAAGACCCCCGGCGTCGAGGTGAAACCCATCAAGCAAGTCAGCGGCGCCTCGGATTTTAACGAAGTCTTCTTTACCGACGTGCGCATTCCGGATTCGCAGCGGCTCGGCGCAGTTGGCGACGGCTGGAACGTGTCGCTGACCACGCTGATGAACGAGCGGATGTCGATCGGTTCGCGGATCGCGACCGGTTTTCCGGAAATCTTTGCATTCTGCCAGAGCTACATCGATGAAGATGGCACACCTGCGATCGAGGATCGCGCGGTGCGCGCCAAACTCGCCGATTGGGCGTGCAAGGCGAGCGGACTGAAATACACCAGCTATCGTTCGATCTCTGCTCTGTCGCGCGGCGAGCGGCCCGGACCGGAGAATTCGATCGGCAAACTGGTCGCGGGTGTGATGGTGCAGGACATCGCGGCTTACGCGATGGACCTCGAAGGCGCGGCCGGCACGCTCAATGATGCGGCGACCGCGGACACTTACGGTCCTTTCCAGGCGATGTTGCTTGGCGCTCCGGGCATGCGCATTGCCGGCGGCACCGATGAAATCTTGCGCAACATCATCGCCGAACGCGTGCTGGGTCTGCCGAGCGATATCCGCGTCGACAAGAGCGTGCCGTTTAATCAGATCCCCACGAAGGGGCGTTGATAATTGTCATTGCCAGCGGAGCGAAGCAATCCAGCCGTTACCGCAGTCTGGATTGCTTAGTCGCCGCGCTCCTCGCAATGACGGAAATAGTTCTTCACGCGGCGAGAAGGAAAATTGTACGATGGCCGAAGGCACAAGCGCAGGCAGCAAGCCGAAGCATTCGATCGATCAGCGCATCGATGTACTGGAGGAACTGCTCAACGAGCGTTATTCCTGCCGCGCGTTCAAGCCGGAGCCGGTGCCGCGTGCGATCATCGAGCACGTGCTGACAACTGCGCAACGCACCGCGTCATGGTGCAATAGCCAGCCGTGGCAAGTGCTGATTGTCAGCGGTGACGCCAAGGAAGCGTTTCGCAAGGAGATTTATGCTGCCGCTGCAACAGGCGAAGGCGCGCACGATTTTCCGCCGCCGCGCGAGTATCTTGGGGTCTATCTCGATCGCCGCCGTGAGAGTGGTTTTCAGCTTTACAATACGCTCGGCATCATGCGTGGCGACCAGCCGGCGTACGCGAAACAGGCGATGGAAAATTACAACTTTTTCGGCGCGCCGCACGTTGCGATCATCCATACCGACGAACCGCTCGGGGTCTACGGTGCGGTGGATTGCGGCGCTTACGTCGGCAATTTCATGCTGGCGGCGCAGGCGCTCGGGCTTGGCACCATTCCGCAGGCGGCACTGGCGCGGCAGGCGGGCTTGATCCGCAAGCGCTTCAAACTGCCCGACGACCGCCGCGTGGTTTGCGGCATTTCGTTCGGCTACGCCGACAACGATCAGCTTGTGAATAGCTACCGCACCTCGCGAGCGCGGCTGAGTGAGACGGTGACGTTCGTGGACTAATCCACCTTGCGCTCGTCGGCGATGATCCGGCCGTCGTTCGGCAGCGAGCCTGTTGCGACGAAGTTGACGGCTCCTTTCAGTTTGGCAACCGCTTGCAGTGTCGCTGCGACCTGATCGCGCAGCGCATCGTTTGACGATCTGCATTCGGCGTTGAGCGTCATCGTGTCGCCCTCGCCCTCACGTGTGACGACGAGGCGCAGCCGCCCGAGTTCCGGATGACGCTTGCCGACTTCGGAGACCTGCTCGGGCCTTACGAACATGCCCTTCACCTTCGCGGTCTGATCGGCGCGGCCCATCCAGCCCTTGATGCGCGCGTTGGTGCGGCCGCATGGACTCGTGCCGGTCATGATTGCGGTCAGATCGCCGAGCGCGAAGCGAATCCATGGATGATGCGGATCGAGCGAGGTCACGACGATCTCGCCGACATCGCCATCCGGCACGGGATCGCCGGTGCCGGGCTTGACGACTTCGACGATCAAATCCTCGCTGATGATCAAACCCTCACGCGCCGACGACTCGTAAGCGATCACGCCGAGATCGGCGGTGCCATATGTCTGGTAGGCGTCGATGTCGCGCGATTTCATCTCTTCTTGCAGTGATTTTGGAAACGCCGCGCCGGACACCAGCGCGCGCTTGATCGAGGATACGTCGCGTCCGGCTTTGGCCGCGGCGTCGAGCAAAATCTTGAGGAAGTCAGGAGTGCCGCTGTATGCGCCGGGTCTGTACGCTTCGATCACCTCGAACTGTTGCTCGGTGTTGCCGGGGCCAGCGGGGATTACTGCGCAGCCGAGCGCGCGCGCCGAACCGTCGAAGATGAATCCACCCGGGGTCAAGTGATAGCTGAAGGTGTTGAGCACAATATCGCCAGGCCGGAAGCCAGCGGCGAACAGCGCGCGCGCGCCGCGCCAGCAATCGGGGTGCGTCGATTCCGGCTCGAATATCGGACCGGGTGACGTGAAAAGTCGCGCGAACGATCCAGGTTCAGCCGGTACGAAGCCGCCGAATGGCAATGCGGCTTTGTGTAACGCAGGCAATTCCGATTTCCGCAACACCGGCAATGTCGCGAGCACCGCGCGGCTGGTGATCGCTTCGGGTTTCACACCCGCGAGATGTTTCGCATAGCCGGGTGCTGTCATCGCCGCGCGCAGCACGTCAGGTAACTGCGCGAACAGGCTCTTGTCGCGCTCAGCAGGACTGCGGGTTTCAAGAGCGTCGTAATGTGCGGTCATGGGATCGTCCGTGGCCGCTTGATCGCGGCTTGTCGTTTACAGCCAGCGCTTGCGGCGCTTGAAGCTCTTCAGGTTCTTGAAACTCTTGCGCTGGTCGCCGCCGCCGCCGAGGTAGAATTCCTTGACGTCTTCGTTGTCGCGCAGTTCGTCTGCGGTGCCGTCGAGCACCACTTTGCCTTGCTCCATAATGTAGCCATGGCTCGCGACTGAGAGCGCAGCGCGCGCGTTCTGTTCGACCAATAGAATGGTAACGCCGAGATCGCGGTTGATCTGGCGGATGATGCCGAACACCTCTTTGACCAGCAACGGAGAGAGACCCATCGACGGTTCGTCCATCAGGATCAGCTTCGGGCGCGCCATCAGTGCGCGGCCGATCGCCAGCATCTGCTGCTCGCCGCCCGAGAGATAACCGGCGAGGCCGGTGCGCTCGCGCAGCCGCGGGAAATAGTTGAAGACCATGTCGATGTCGGCATCGACGTCCTTGTCACGGCGGGTGAACGCTCCAAGCCGTAGATTTTCGATCGAGGTCATGTCGGAGATGATGCGGCGTCCTTCCATGACCTGGAAGATTCCCTTGCGGACGATCTTGTCAGGATCGGTTCCGTCGATGCGTTCGCCGTCGAACACGATCTCGCCGCGCGTGACTTCGCCCTCTTCGGTTTTCAGCAGGCCGGAGATCGCTTTCAATGTTGTTGACTTGCCTGCGCCGTTGGCGCCGAGAAGTGCTACGATCGCGCCGTTCGGCACGTCGATGGAGAGGCCGCGCAGCACAAGGATGACGTTGTCATAGACCACCTCGATGTTGCGCACGGCGAGGAGTGGAGCAGCGTTTGCTGCTGTTGATGCCTTACCGGGTGTGGTTTGCAACATCGCGATCTCTCAATCAAAGAGGGAGCGCTGCCCCGCGAACGGAGCAGCGCGTTTTTCTACTTACCAGCCCAGCCACTCGGCCTTGCGCGGAAGGTCGATGGTCTTGACCTTGTCGAGCTTCACGGCGCCATTCTTGACGAGATCGGCCACCGGCGCATCGGTCGCGCCACCGACCTTCATCCGGTAGAGATCAACCTTAAGCGTGCCGCGATGGTCCTTGTCGGTCCAGGTCGAGGGATTGCAGACGCCTTCCATTCCGGCCGGCACCCAATCCTTCTTCTGGTAGAAGCCCTTCTTGACGTTCTCGCCGGTGGCGCCGCCGTTCTTGGCAGCCCAGTCGATTGCTTCCTTCATGTAGAGCGCGGTGCAGACGCCGGCGATGTAGTGCACCGGACGATAGGCTGTGCCGGCAGCGTCGGACATCTTGGAGATGTCCTGCACGGTCTTCATGCCGGGTGCGTTGCCGCCCCAGGCCACAGCCGTGCGGAGCGGGAATACGACGCCATTGGCAGCATCGCCCGCGGCTTTCGCGGCGTTCTCGTCCATACCCCAGACATTGCCCATGAACTGCGCTTCCACGCCTGCGGTCTTGCAGGCCTTCAGCACCGAGATGTTGGAGCCTGCGGTGTTGCCGAGATAGGCGTAGTTCGCGCCGGAGCTCTTGAGCGTGAGGCATTGCGCGCTGTAGTCGCCGGGGGTCAGTGCGAATTGAACGGCGGGCAGCACATCGAAGCCGAGCTCCTTGGCCAGCGTTTCGCCGGCTTCCTTCGGTGCGTTTGGATACGGGTGGTTGGCGCCCATATGAACGTACTTCGGCTTCTCGGACTTGCCCTTGGTCTTCCAGTCCTCGGCAGCCCATGTCAGCATCGCGCGCAGCGAGTCCGAGTAGCTTGGTCCGTAAAAGAAGTTGTACGGAGCCGGCTTGGCCTTGCCGCCAGCGCCTGTCGGATCGGTCAGCGCGCCTGCGTATGACGCGGAGATATCGGGGATCTTGTCTTCGGCGAGGAAACCGGTGAGCGCTTCGGTGTCGGCGGTGCCCCATCCGAGGATCGCCGCGACCTTGTCGCCGCCCGACCATTTCTTGTACTGCGCGATCGCGCGCGGCACCTGATAGCCGTAGTCGACGCTGTCGACGTCGTATTTTCCGCCGTTTTTGTTGGCCCAGGCGAACGTGTCGGCGACGCCCTGGCCGAACGGGGTGCCGACGTCCGATGTCGGGCCGGAATAGTCGGCGAGATGGCCAAGTTTCACCGACTGCGCCTGTGCCATCCCGCCCGATGCGGCGACAGCGGCCAGAAGCGATACGCTTCCAAGCAGTGTTTTCATTTTCATCGTTCTTCCTCCACGAGGTCGTTATTGTTCTCCGGCCCGTTTAGACCTCAATGCGAAAACGGGTAGAGCTTCCAGTAAGCCTTGATCTGCCGCCACCGGTGCGCGAGGCCGTCCGGCTCAAAAACCAGAAATATGACGATGATCAAGCCGATCGCCGTCTCGCGCAGGAAGGCGATGTTGTTCTTGAGCGCCAGCATCTGATCTATGCCGCTGCCGCGCAACGCGACACTCAGCCACTCCATCGATTCCGGCAGCAGCACCATGAAGGCGGTGCCCATCAGGGTGCCCATGATCGAACCGATCCCGCCGATGATAATCATGGCAAGAAAGATGATCGAACGATCGATGCCGAAGCCTTCGTTGGAAACCACCTGGTTGTAGTGGGCATAAAGCGCCCCGCCAACTCCGGCGAAGAACGCTGCGAGACCGAACGACAGCGTCCGGTACTTGGTGAGGTTGATGCCCATGATTTCGGCGGAGAGATAATGATCGCGCACGGCAACCAGCGCGCGGCCGTCGCGGGTGCGCATCAGGTTGGTGACGAGCAGAAAGCACACGACGACGTAGGCAAGCACCACATAGAAGTATTGCTTGTCGCCGCGCAGATTGGTGCCGAACAGCGAAAAGGGCTTGGCGCTGGCGGGAACCGAGCCGCCGGTGAACCAGTCGGCGCGACCGAAGAAGTCGAGCAGGATGTACTGAGCGGCCAGCGTTGCGATGACGAGATACAGACCTTTCAGCCGTGCCGCTGGAAGACCGAAAATCAATCCCACAACGGCGGTGACGACACCGGCGAGCGGGATAGTGAAGAAGACGGGAATCGGGAAATGGTTCGATAGATAGGCTGAGGTGAATGCGCCGAAGCCGAAAAATGCGGCATGGCCGATCGAAATTTGTCCGGTGAAACCGACCAGAATGTTCAGCCCGAGCGCGGCGATGCCGAAGATACCGATCTGGATCAGAATGCTGAGCCAGTACTGACTCAGCACCATCGGCGCGAAGCAGATCAGCACGATGCCGAGGATCGCAAAGTTGCGGCTCATCGCCGTCGGAAAAATAGTGGTGTCCGCCGCATAGGTGGTGCGGAAATCGCCGGCGGGTATGAGCGTGTGCGTTGCCATGGTTAGATACGCTCGATGTCTTTGGTGCCGAACAGGCCATAAGGCTTGATCATCAGCACGATGATGAGCACGTAGAACGGCGCGACCTCATAGAGATTGCCCCAGTGCAGATACTCGCTGTCGACGAAGTGGGCGAGGTTTTCCAAAAGGCCGATGATGATGCCGCCCAGTACCGCACCCCCGACGCTGTCGAGGCCGCCAAGGATCACCGCAGGAAACACCTTGATGCCGTAGCCGGCGAGGCCCGACGACACGCCGTTGACGACGGCGACGACGACGCCCGCAACCGCGGACACCACCGCTGAAATCGCCCACGCAACCGCGAACACGTTCTTCACCGAGATACCGAGCGATTGCGCCACCTGCTGATTGAACGCAGTCGCGCGCATCGCAAGGCCGTATTTCGAAGCCTTGAAGAAGTAGGCCATGCCCAGCATCATCAACGCCGAGACGATCAGGCTCATGACGTAGACGGTCTGGATCTTCAGTCCGAAGAAATCCACCGTGGTGGTGGCGAACACCGGCGGGAACGGCTGCAGGTTCACGCCGAATATCCACTTCATCACCGCCTGGAATACGGTGGAGAGCGCGATCGTCACCATGATGACCGAGATGATCGGCTCTCCGATCATCGGCCGCAGGATCACGATCTGGATCAGTACGCCGAAGATGAACATGAAGACCAGCGTGATCGGCATGCCGATCCAGAACGGCACCTGAAACTTCGTCAGCAATGCCCAGCACACCCACGCGCCGATCAGCAGCAGTTCGCCCTGCGCGAAGTTGACGACCTGCGTTGCCTTGTAGATCAGCACGAACGACATCGCGACGACGCCGTACAATGTGCCGACGACGAAGCCGTAAATCAGAAGCTGTGCGAGCAGTTCGAAGTTCATGAAGCCTCTATTCCGCTGCCTCTGCTGTCGTCACCAGATGAGGCAGCCCAAGATCGACAACGGCAAGTGTGGTGCGGATACGCTGGGTGGTGCCGTCCTGGAAACGAATGACGGTGTCGATATCGATATTCGGTTTGCCGGCATAGATCGCCTCGATGATGTCGGCGTATTTCTCGTTGATGACGCCGCGGCGCACTTTTCGCGTGCGTGTCAGCTCGCCATCGTCGGCGTCGAGTTCTTTGTAAAGCAGCATGAAGCGCGCGATGCGTTGTGCTGGTGGCAGCGTCGCATTGACCGCCTCAACTTCCTTGCGGATCAGCGCATAGACCTCGGGCCGGGAGGCGAGGTCGGTGTAGGTCGTGAACGAGATGCGTTTCTTCTCGGCCCACTTGGAGATGATCGAGTAGCGAATGCAGATCATGGCCGCGAGGCGGTCGTGGCCAGCGCCGAGCACAACGGTTTCGGCGACATATGGCGAGAACTTCAGCTTGTTCTCGATGTATTGCGGAGAGAAGCGATCGCCGCGCGACGTTTCAGCAAGATCCTTGATGCGATCGATGATGACGAGCTGCTTGTTGTCGTTGAAGTAACCAGCGTCGCCCGAATACATCCAGCCGCCGCGTAAATCGCCTGCGGTCGCCGCTTCGTTCTTGTAATAACCCAGAAACATGTTGGGATGCTTGACCACGACCTCGCCGACGCCGTTGGCGTCCGGTTGCTCGATCTTGATCTCGATCTCTTTGCCCATGGCGATGCCCGTCGTATCGGGATCGACCGCATCGGGCGTGTGCAGCGTGAATGCGCCAAGCGTTTCGGTCTGGCCGTAGAGCGTGCGCAATGGCACGCCCATGGAGCGGAAGAATTTGAACGTGTCGGGACCAAGCGCCGCGCCGCCGGTTGCCGCCGAGCGCAACCGCGAGAAGCCGAGCCGGTCGCGCAATGAGCGATACACAAGCATATCGCCGATCGCCGAATGACGCCCCTGTTCGAGTGCGGACAGGCCCGCCTTCATCCCCATATCGTAGAGCTTCTGCTTGAGCGGCGAGGCGTCCATGACCCGCGCACGCACATCGGCGGCAATCGATTCCCACAGGCGTGGCGCGAACAGCACGAACGTCGGCGCGATCTCGCGGAAGTCGTTCATCATGGTGTCGGGCTCTTCGACGAAGTTGATCTTCATCCGGCTGAGCAGGCCTTTGCCCATGGCGTAGACCTGTTCCATGATCCACGGCAGCGGCAGCACCGAGACGTATTCGTCGTCCGGCCCTTTGGGATCGAAGGTGAGATAGGTGGCGCAATGGCGCAGGATGCGCCCGCCCGCTAGCATCGCGAGTTTCGGATTGGCGGTGGTGCCTGACGTGGTGCAGAGCACGGCGACGGCTTCGCCTTGCGTCGCATCGACGAGTTTATCGTAGAGGCCCGGCTCGCGTTCGGCGCGTGCGCGGCCCATCGCGGCGAACGTTGCCGCATCGATCAGGCGTGGATCGTCGTATTTGCGCATGCCGCGCGGATCGGAATAGATGATGTGCTTGAGATGCGGCGCGCGATCGCCGAGCCCGATCAGCTTGTCGACCTGCTCTTCGTCTTCCGCGAAGACAATTTTGGTCTCGCCGTAATTCAAGAGGTAGGCGACCTCTTCGTCGAGCGCGTCGCGGTACATGCCAAGGCTCATGCCGCTGATGGCATGGGCCGCAACCTCCGCAGCGACCCAGTCGGGCCGGTTGTCGCCGATGATGCCGATGACGTCCCCTTTGCCGAGACCCAGTTCGATCATGCCGAGTGCGAAGTCGCGCACGCGGTTCTGATAGTCGTTCCAGGTAAATGGACGCCAGAGGCCGAGATTCTTTTCGCGCAGCGCGATCGCGCTGCCGTGCTGTTTCGCGTTCAGCCGCAGCATCTTTGGAAACGTGTCAGCCTCGGCGACTCGGGCGTGATAATCCATCATGCGCTGGCCTCCGCAGGAGCGGGGACATCATCCGGGCCGACCAGCACTTCATCTTCTTCGCCGAGATAGGCGCGCTTGACGTGAGAGTCGGCGAGCACTGCCGCCGGATCGCCTTCCGCAATCTTCTTGCCGAAGTCGAGCACCACGACGCGGTGCGAGATATCCATCACCACGCCCATGTCGTGCTCGATCATCATCACCGTCATGCCGAACTCTTCGTTGAGATCGACGATATAACGCGCCATGTCTTCTTTCTCTTCGAAGTTCATACCGGCCATCGGCTCGTCGAGCAGAATGAGTTTCGGTTCCAGCGCCATCGCACGAGCCAGTTCGACGCGCTTGCGCAGACCGTAAGGAAGGGTGCCTGCGACGGCCTTGCGCACCGGCTGAAGATCGAGGAAGTCGATGATCTCTTCGACCTTGCGGCGATGTTCCAGCTCTTCGCGGCGCGCGCCGGTCAGCCAGTAGAGCGAGCCGGTAAGGAAGTTGTTCTTCATCAGGTGATGCCGGCCGACCATAATATTGTCGAGCACGCTCATATGATGAAACAGAGCGAGATTCTGGAACGTGCGGCCGATTCCGAGATTGGCGCGCGCGTTCGGCTTGAGGCCCGTGATGTCGCGGCCGCGATAGAACAGGCGGCCTTCGGTCGGTGAGTAGCGGCCCGAGATGCAGTTGACGATCGAGGTCTTGCCCGCGCCGTTCGGGCCGATGATCGAGAACAGTTCGCCTTCACGCACGTTGAAGCTGACGTCAGTCAGCGCATGTACGCCGCCGAAACGCAGGGATACACCGCGCACGTCCAATGCGTGTTCCAAAACAACCCTCCCTCAGCCGGCGCATTTGTGCGCTCTTGTCGGACGCTTGGCGCCCAAGTCTTTTGCGTCAAGTCTTTGAGCCTAGTCTTTTCAGCCAATTCTTTTCAGACAAGTCTTTTCAGCCAAGCCTTTTCAGCCAAGTCTTTTGAGCAAGTCTGAAGTCCGGGCGCATATGGCGACCAGACTTATTCAACCTATGGATTTTGCCCGTAAATCCAGGTGCCGCCAAGCCTGAGCTCGAATGCCGATCAAGCTACGATAAAGCAGCTGATGAGAATGTCTTGCGCCCGACATTTGGGCAGCGAGTTCTGAACAGCGCGAGCCAATGTCTGGAGACGTTCAACTAAAGTCAATTATTGCGTTGCAATATTGCGACAAGAAGGCCGCCGCGGCGAGCCGCGAACGATGTAGATTGTGGCAGACTGCCAGGCGCGACGCCGTTGGCCGGTGAGGGATGCTGCGTGACGGCCAAACGGATCATGATTGCTTCGGACCATCTCAATCGCATTGCGGCCTGGTCGCGAGGCTTGAACGAGCAGGAAATGGCCGTCGCCCGCGCCGGCGTCGTCGAAAAGTCATTCAAGGCAAACGGGTTCATTTGCATGCGCGGAGACCAGTTTGACTACTGGACCGGCGTGGTCACGGGGCTGGTCCGTGTCGGCAATGTCTCGCGTGATGGAAAAGCGATCAGCTTCACGGGGCTGACGGCTGGAGCCTGGTTCGGCGAGGGCACCATTCTGAAAAACGAACCGCGCGGTTACGATGTGGTCGCCCTTCGCGATACGCAGTTGGCCTTGATGGATCGGGCGACGTTCCATTGGCTGTTCGAGAACAGCGTCGCATTCAATCGTTTTCTGGTGAGACAACTCAACGAGCGCCTTGGCCAATTCATGGGTTTGCTCCAACACGACCGCATGCTGGACGCCACCGCGCGTCTCGCGCGCTGTATCGCTTCTCTGTTCAACCCGATTCTGTATCCGGACGTGACGCGTCATCTTGAGATCACACAGGAAGAACTTGGGGCACTCTCCGGAATTTCGCGGCAGAATGCCAACCAGTGTCTCAAGACGCTGGAGAAAGAAGGATTGCTGCGTCTGGAATATGGCGGTGTGACCGTTGTCGATCTTGCGCAGTTGCGCAGATACGGCGAGTAACTTTCCGGCGAGGCTTTTGGGGCTCGGAAGACACGGTCATTGAACGAGAAGAAGCACCAAGCACGTTGCCTTGGCAGTTAGTTCTTACGACGGTCGCTGGTGAGAAAGTCTCTGTATGCCAGCTTCAGGCCTTCGCTCAACGGCATTGCAGGCTTCCATCCCAGGCTTTTGAGGCGCGTGACGTCCATCAGTTTGCG